>JBGCDW010000189.1:0-16632 GCA_045105775.1 Aureispira sp. | reverse complement strand
AGCACTGCTATGAACTAAATGCGCTAGGACTTTTGTACCTTTTAGGTACAACCCACGCAGATCGCTTTGCGAGTGCCTTGATTGATGAAAAAACCTTACTTTTTGTCTCTGTACAACTCCAGTCGTGATAATGTCTATTATTGAAGTTATTTTATTCCATTAACTCATAGAACCGCGCTTAATCGCTTTGAGGGTAATCAGCATATGTTGCCAGACAGTCGGTAGAAATCCAAAATGTTTCCGCAAAATGGCAAAACGCTCTTTGAGCGAGGCGTTTCTATGTTGTGTAGAAATGCCCCCTTCTGCAAAACGACACCAATAGGTTCCTGTATCTCGTACAGATTGACTCTTTTTGAGCACCTGAATCAACCAATCAAAATCCGCCACATATCGGTATTGAAGGTCGTATTGGGGTGCTAAGGTACGCCGCACCAACATCGATTGATGGCTAATTGCCATGCCCTGCTTCATGGTTTTCCATGTCAATTGTGCTGCATTGGGATGAGGTTTGCGAGTTTCTAAACTGCGCTCTATGCCTTGCTCATTCACCAATAGAGCTTTGCCATAAATAAAATCCTCATTCTGATGATTGGCCATAATTTGACTTAGGGTATCGGGCGCGTAAATCTGGTCATCGGCATGTACATACCAAATGTATTCTCCTGTAGCATATTGCAAGCCCTTGTTCATGGCATCATAAATGCCCTTATCGGGCTCGCTGATAACTCTGCTGACCACTTCTTCGTACTGCCCTACTATTCGCAAGGTATCATCCTTGGATTTGCCATCAATAATTAAGTATTCTACATGCGGATAATCTTGTTGAGCGACACTCTGCAAGGTCTTTTCAATGGTAGCAGCGGCATTGTAACAAATGGTAATGATTGATACAAGTGGTAAATTGGTAGACATAGTTATTTATAATAAACGTTGAATCATAGGATAAATGAACAAGCAAAGTACAACAATGTACTTGTTTTAGAAAGAAGAGGGCTTCAAAATCTCTTTGAGAACGATTAGAATACTAAAATCAACTTATCAACATTGTGTTTACCTTACAAAAAGCCTATCTTTATAGACTAATTGATAGCCACTCATTAAGGTTAAATTATTCTTATTTCATTACTGCTGTTTTTTTATGAGTTTCCTCAGTAACCTATTGTCTTCTACTAATGATGATTTGCCTGAATTCAGCAATTTAGCTGAAGGAATTGGTTTTTTAATGCGCTACCTGCGCCCTTACAGCGAGGGATTGGTTGATTATGAGTTTTATCTCAAGAAGCGTTGGATGGAAGTTAGAGATGATGTAGAATTTCAAGAGGCCGTTTTGCATGTGTTCAAAGAACAGGGCGAGTATTTGCATATTATAGATGGTGATGTAGCCAAAGGAAATTGGGAACATGACTTAAGAGGTATTATCGTGCAATTTGCTGGAGAGCATGAGTTGTTTGAGTTGGTTTTTCTCAACGAAAACTTTTTCATTCTCAAAAAACACGGCAACCACGATTCTAAGGGCTACAAAAGTCCTTATCTTTTTTTGGCTTCTGAACACTTGGCTAAAAATGCAGAATGGCCAGAATTATTAGCCATTATGTATGAGTTTTACAAAGACAATAGCAATTACAAAGCGATTGTATTTGTGGTTTTGTTGCTCCTTTTAGTCATTGCTTTGTTATCTGTATTGTAATATTTTTCTATTTATTATGACCGTAAATAATCTATAGGTTTGCGGCCATACTCAGCAAAATAGAGTTTAGAGAAATAATGTACATTGGTAAAACCTACATAGTTGGCTACTTCGGATACCGTCTGAAAACGTCTCGTTTCTAGTAATTGGCGTGCTACATCCAACTTAATAGAACGAAAATACTGATTGGGTGTCAGACCTGTTTTGGCTTTAATCTTTCTACGCAACTGACGTTCACTCAAATGGAGCTCATAAGCCAAGCTGATGATATTAAATTGTGTATTACCTACCTCTCGTTTAATAATTTCTTCCAAGTGAGTTGTCCAAGGATCCATCGTATGATTTGCAGGTGCTTCTTCTTGGTTCTCTTGATTTTGCGTGGTGGTTGTTTGTGGTTCTTGATCCAACCAACCTTGACGTTGTTGGTAATGCTCCAGTAGGTTTTTGATGCGTGCTAGTAATTCTTTGTTAGAGAATGGTTTTTGCAAATAATCATCAACACCAATTTTCAAGGCTTTGAGTTTGTCGCGTTCGGCTGTACGTGCTGTCAGCATGATAACAGGTATCTGGGCTCTTTTGGGATCATTTTTTAACTTTTCCAACAATTCAAAACCATCCATAACAGGCATCATGACATCAGAAACAACTAGATCAATCTCATTATTATTTTCTTCTAAGAGCCGCAGGGCTTGTTGGCCATTTTCTGCTGTTTTTACCTTGTAATACTGACTTAGCAACACACTTAAGAACAAGCGCATATCCATCAAATCCTCTACAATAAGAATCGTAGCCGAAGAATCGGATACTAAGGAAGGCAGTGCGAAAGCTTCAGTAATTTCTTCCAGTTCTTGATTTTTCTTCAATGCTTCCAAAGGTAGTGTTAGCATAAAAGTACTTCCTGTGCCCAGAATACTAGCCGCCTGAATATCGCCTCCCATCAATTGTGCAAGCTCAGAGGCCAATGCTAGGCCAATTCCTGTACCACCTGTTGCTTTGCCTTCTTTGGATTGATAAAAACGCTTAAAGATATGGGGCAAATCTTCGGGAGCAATACCTTTACCAGTGTCATTTACATTCAAGTAAAGACATTGAGTGGCCTGATCCCAGCGTGTACTCATACCCACATGTTCTCCTTTCGGAGTGTGTTTGAGAGCATTGCTCAATAGATTATTAATAATTTTTTCTAGTTTATTGACATCCATCAATACCACTAAATCATCTGGAATTTCCTGATCTATTCCCCAGTTTACTTCCTCTAATTCTGCTTGTTCTTCAAAATTCGACCAAAAACTTTTCAGCACTACCGCTAACTTTTGGGGCTGTTGCTCTAGTGCCAGTTGATTGGCTTCCAACTTTGATAAGCTTAAGATTTCCTCTACAAGTTGATTTAATTTTAGGCCGTGGCGACGAATCAAGGACAATAAGGCTTGTGCTTGCTCTGGAGTTGGGGGTTTTTCTTGGTTGATGGCCGCTTCTACAGGCGCCAAAATAAGTGTTAAAGGGGTTCGTAGTTCGTGAGAAATATTCGCAAAGAAACGCGTTTTCATTTCATCCAACTCTCTAAGTGCTGTGGTTTGTTCTTCGACCACACGCGTACGCTCTCTGACTCGTTTTTCTAATAGCAATTGTGCTTCTTGCAAGCGTTTTTCTCGTATTTTAACATAAATAAAACCAAGCAATAAAGTTAGAAACAAGGTGGCTACAATAAAGGGCCATTGCAAATAAAATGGTGGGCGCACCAATATGGGCAATTCTAACAAAACAGGCGACCAATTGCCCGAGCTCAATTCTGCTTTTACACGCAATTTGTACAGCCCTGGACGCAAGCCGTCCATTCTAATGGTAGGGTCAGTTGTAAATACCCACGCTTCTTCTAATCCTTCAATTTGATAAGCATAGGTTTTGTGTGCATTTATCTTAAAATCTAACAAAGCCAATTGAAGAACAAAAAAGCGATCATTATAATTCAAGTCTATGACCTTTTCGTTTAACAAACGATTAGTAGCATTGGACAGAGTGCCCTTACTGCCATCAAAATATTGATAATTTATGATGTGTAATGGGGGAACAAAAGTAGTGGTATCTATAAAGTCTTTTCCATCAACCCCCACTACACCACCAAGACCTCCAAAATACAATCGGCCATTAGAAGCTTTGTAAACCGATTTTCTATTAAATTCTTCATGTGGAATTCCATTTTCTGGCAAGTAGCAATTGACTAGATGTGTGGTAGGGTGCATCCGCATCAAGCCTTTGTTGCTACTGATCCAAATGTAACCATACTCATCTTCGAGGGTAGCATAGGTCACATTGTGCGACAGCCCCTCGGTTGTAGTCCATTGCTCACAAACACCTGTTTGGGGCTGAAGACACAACACCCCTCCTCCTTGAGTTGCGAGCCATAAATTACCATGTTGATCTTCATTAACATCAAATAAATAATCAGCGGGCAAATAATAAGGTGCTTTTTGTAGTTTATTATATACCTTCCAACCCTTATCATCCGCTTTCTTGAGATACAAGCCAGAAGAAGTAGCTATCCATAAACCTTTTTCATTTTTATGAAAGTCATAAATAAGACTACTATTAATACCATCATAAGGCTTTTCTACTTCATAGTGCCTAATAGAATCCGCACCAACATCCAAATGCCCTAATCCATTGTCTGAGCCTACCCAAAGCTTGCCTGTAGTATCTTCATGCAACGCCCAAATACTTAGAAGTTTGACCCCTTTTTTTTGCTCTATTTCCTTCTTATGAAAATAGAGTCGTTCCGTTTGCAGATTACTAATAGTTGTTTTTCTTACTTTAGGCAAATCAGCCATCCAATAATGGCCAAACTTAGACGGCTCTATGGCGTGCGTATTGCCCTTTAATACTTTTTCTTCCTCAAAGGTGTTCATATCTACCACATAATGCCCACTATAACTACTAATAAGTAATTCTTCTCCTTTTTTTCGTTCAATAATTGCTCGTGTAGATTTACCGTTTAGATGAATATCAAATCTATTTTTGACAATGCTAATCTTAATCAAACCTTCAGTATTTACCCCCAACCATATGTTTTTTTGACGATCAATATAGGCTACTTGTAAATAATCTGTATTATAATTCACTTTGTACAGGCTATCTTTATTGTTATCATAAAGGATCGTTCTGTATTTACAAGCAAACAAATTAAATCCATCTTGAGGATAATACTGTATTTTTGAACCCATTACAGGCTTAATAGTATCTCCCAAAAAACTAAATGTCTTTCTGGATATCAATTCATGTCTATCTGCTTGCCATTCCCATAGTTGGAAAGTTTCAAAGCCATTATTCAAGGAAATTAACAAAGTATTTTCATCTAATTGTGTCAAAAACTCTCCTATACATCTAGCAGGTATCTTTAGTTTTTGCTTATAGATGACTTGCCGTTTCTGGTTGAGTGCTATAACTTGGTTGTCTGTACAAATCCAAGTATAGGTTGTATCAAACCACATATCATGAATTTTGACCTTTTCTCTTTGATCATAAAACACCTCAAATATACCTTGTCCTTTATAAATATAAATAACCCCTTGCGTAGTGGCGAGATATAAATCTTTTTGGCCTTTTTTGTAATGAATACTGTGTATATCCTTAACAGCAACAGGTAGTGCTGTACCTAAGTAGTCTTGTATGGACTGTACTTTAAAGGTATTGATATTGAGAATATCAATGCCCTCAAATGATTTCTTTATTTCACTATTTAGACCATGTCCCAACCAGAGATTGCTATCCGCATCTTCCCATATTTGCTCTATATAATCTGTTTGCAACGTGGAGTTCCTACTATTAAAGACCTCAAAATTATACCCATCGTAACGATTGAGCCCAATCTTTGTTCCCACCCATATAAACCCCTTAGAATCTTGATGAATACTGCGGACAAAACGATTGGATAATCCCCTTCCTGTAGAGATGGTTTCTACCAATGCCTTATACTCCTGTCCTTGTGCCGTAGACAGTGCTAGTAAGAATAGCCAAGATAAGAATACGCAAAAACGAAACATATTTTAACTAAGTGGGAAGATGATAAAGGTGGTTTGGAGCGCATTGGGAAAAGTCCGTAATTCTTAGTATCAATATAACAAAGTTGTACAGAAAAGACAAATCATTCTAAATGAACCTAGCGCACTATTCTCTCTATGGTAAATTTAAAAGGTTTTCGACATCATTTTGACAAAAAAACAGCCCATTCTTAAGAAAAGAATGAGCTGCCTATTATCTATTGAAACTTATTCTATGCCTCCTTTGGTTTTTTAGATGCCAAATCCATAGAATCAATAAACTTAGTGGTAAAATCTCCTGTAATGAATTTTTCTTCGTCCATCAACATACGATGAAAAGAAACAGTTGTTTTGATACCTTCTACGATAAATTCATCCAGTGCACGACGCATTTTGGCAATACACTCTTCTCTAGTCCTCGCTTTGCAAATCAGTTTGGCAATCATCGAGTCATAATAAGGAGAAATCGTATACCCCGCATAAACATGGGTATCTACTCTAATTCCATGCCCTTTGGAGCTGTGAAAAGAAGTGATTTTTCCAGGACATGGACGGAAATTTTCAAAAGGATCTTCTGCATTAATTCGGCACTCAATAGCGTGCATAGTAGGGTAGTAATTCTCTCCTGAAATTTTCTCTCCTGCGGCAATTTTGATTTGCTCGCGAATCAAGTCATAATCCACTACTTCTTCTGTAACCGTATGCTCTACTTGAATTCGAGTATTCATTTCCATGAAATAGAATTTGCGGTGTTTATCTACCAAAAACTCTACCGTACCAACCCCTTCATAACCAATAGCCTTTCCTGCGGCAATAGCAGCTTGGCCCATTTCCTCGCGCAATTGATCGTCCAAATAAGGAGAAGGTGATTCTTCTACCAGTTTTTGGTGACGGCGCTGAATAGAGCATTCACGCTCCGATAAGTGGCAAACTTCTCCATACTGATCTCCTGCAATTTGGATTTCGATATGACGAGGTTCTTCTACGAATTTTTCAACATACATGCCATCGTTCCCAAATGCTGAACGCGCTTCATTTTGGGCAGCCGTAAGACTAGATTCCAATTCTTCCTCATTCCAAACCAAACGCATACCTTTTCCACCGCCTCCAGCAGTTGCTTTGAGCATAATAGGATAACCTACTTCGATGGCAATCTTCTTGGCATCCTCAAAATCTTGAACCAAACCATCAGAACCTGGTATGACAGGTACTCCTGCCGCAACCATCGTTTCTTTGGCGGTGATTTTATCGCCCATTTTGCGAATATGCTCAGGAGAAGGGCCAATAAATTTGACACCAGTTTGAGAACATATTTCTGCAAATTCAGCATTTTCAGCCAAAAAACCATACCCTGGATGGACAGCATCAGCATTAGTAATCTCTACTGCTGCCATGATATTTGGAATATTTAGATAGGATAAACTACTAGAAGGCGGCCCCACACATACGGCCTCATCGGCAAAACGTACGTGCAAACTATCCGCATCGGCAGATGAATAAATAGCTACCGTTTTAATTCCCATCTCTTTACATGTTCTAATAACACGCAAAGCAATCTCGCCTCTATTGGCGATTAATATTTTTTTGAACATAGTATTGTTTTTTACAGTCAGATTCTAGTTGTTGTTATAATGGTCAACAACTTGTCCGTGGGTGAGCAAACTACATTTATAGATAGCTGATAAGTGCTTTCTTATGCGGGTTCTACCAAGAATAATACTTGCCCATACTCTACAGGACTAGCATCTTCTACCATTACTTTTACAATACGCCCTTCTACCTCAGATTTTACTTCATTAAATAGTTTCATCGCCTCAATCAAACATACATTACTATCAACCGTTACATTATCTCCTACCTTAATAAAAGCTGGCTTTTCGGGTGAAGCTGAACGGTAGAACGTACCAACCATAGGCGATTTTATTTCCAAATAATTATTGGTCTCTTCTTTTTTAGGAGTTTCTGCTGCTGGAGCAGGAGCTGCACTAGCAGCAGGGGCAGCGACAGGAGCAGCTGTTTGTGCTGGCATTGCTGGCATTGACACATTTGGCATAACAGATGATTGCACCACTACTTCGCGTTGAGCAGCATAGCTTTTTGTGCGAATGCTAATTTTAGACAACTCATCTTCGTATTTAAACTCGGTAATTTTTGATTTTTGAATCAACTTGATGAGTTCTTTGATTTTCTCAAACTCCATAATAAGTTCGTTTTTATTGGATCTACAATTACGTTTCTATAAAAATACAGTTAATACTTCGTGCATTTTGAAAACTGTACATAATAATTGACTAGCAACTCTGTGTTCTTATGATAATCAATTATAAATATCTTTTGCACAAAGTACTTATTTGGACTTTAGAGCAATGACATAAATGTGTGGTGTATCTATTTCATACGCTCCATGTAAGCACCTGTTTCTGAATCAATACGAATTTTATCTCCTTCTTTGATAAAGAGCGGTACACGTACTTCAGCTCCTGTTTCTACTGTAGCAGGTGTTAGCGTATTGGTTGCCGTGTTGCCTTTGGCTCCAGGCTCTACCTCTGTCACTGTCAAAACAATATATTGAGGCAAAGTACAAGCTAATGGAATTTCTTTTTCGGCGTGAAACAACACATCTATATCCATCCCTTCTTTTAAGAATTGAACGTTATCAATCATTTCTTTTCCCATGTCCAACTGTTCATACGTCTCATTGTTCATAAAATATAGACGTTCGTCATCATCATATAGGTATTGGTACTTTCGACGTTCTACACGAACATCTTCAATCTTATGTCCAGCAGGAAAAGTATTTTCTACTACTCTACCCGTAGATAGATTTTTAAGTTTTGTACGTACAAAAGCATTACCTTTGCCCGGTTTTACATGCTGAAATTCTACTATGATATAAGTTTGGCCATTGTGCTCTAAACACATGCCCTTACGGATGTCAGATGTTGTCGCCACTGTTTTGCTAGTTTATGTAAAATGTGTAATTTTCGTTTAAAGTGATTTTTTAACAAGGAGAAACATATTACTTGTTAAAAAGATGCAAGCAAATATAAGGCTTCTACAACAAAAAGCTAGTATTTGCCCTGCATATCTGTATTTGATTTACTCTCAGGCAAACTCTTTTCGCTATTACATTCTGACAATCAATATTTTATACTAAAAACCGCTGTCCAAATGAACTATATTCTAATTTACAGTACTCAGGATAGTTCTAGATTTCGTTATACCTTAGGGCTTGTATTAGATCAAATTTTGGGAGTCTCCAATTGGAGATTGACTCTAGATTTGGATGACTTTTTAGCCGCCAAGGCTCTTGCCAAAATCAACTACAGCCAACAGAGACTGAAGCAGATTCCTCAGATATTGCCACAGGGATTGCTCTGGAAAAAGGACATAACGCCTTTGGCGGTACAACCCCAATTATATGAAGGACGTATGGCGGCTTTTTTTGTTCAATCAAAACAACATTCTAAGGAACAAAGTTATCCTTTTGACTTACTATCTTGGATTTTTTATTTGGTTAGTCGATATGAGGAGTATTTGCCATTTGAAGCCGACCAATGGGGGCGTTTTTCTGCTTCGAGCAGTGTAGCTGCTCAATATCATTTTTTGGAACAACCCATTATTAATGAATGGGTATGGGATTGGGCCCAACAATTGCAACGTTTTTATCCTGCGCTACAATTTAATCCCAAGCCCTACATTTTTACACCTAGTTATGATATTGACCACGCTTTTGCCTTTGCTTTTAAGCCTTGGTGGCGACAAGCTGCGGCTTGGGCACGCAATATTGGTCAAAAAGATCAGGAGAGTTTGCAATTGCGTCGCCTTACGCGTCAAAACACAATGAATGATCCTTATTATGTATATCCTTATATACAACAATTGGCCAAACAGTACCAGCATCAACCACTTTTTTTCTGGTTGCTAGGCAATTATGGAATATATGATAAAAATTTGCCTGCTCATTTGCCCATTATGAAAAAACTTATCCAAGAACAACAGGATTATGGCCTAACGGGCATTCATCCTTCTTTTGCCTCCAATGCCTCCTTAAAACAATTAAGCAAAGAAGTACATCAACTCCAAAATATACTCCAACAACCAATACGACACAGTCGTCAACATTATTTGCGCTTGCATTTACCAACCACTTACCAACGTTTGCTCCAATTGGGTATTCAACAGGATTATTCTATGGGATATGCCTGTGCTTTGGGGTTTCGAGCGAGTATAGCCACGCCATTTACTTGGTATGATTTGGAACAAGAACAAGCAACAGCCCTAACGATTTATCCGTTTGCAGTAATGGATGTCACCCTCCATACTTACTTGCAATTGGATCAAGAACAAGCAATGGCGGCTGTTTTGCCTTTAATTCATAGCAGCAAAGCCGTACAGGGGCATTTTATTCCTGTATGGCACAACAGCTCGCTGTGTGAAGCATGGCAATGGAAAGGTTGGCGAAGGGTTTATGAGTATTTGTTAGAAATGGCTAACTAGGACAATGTTATCTGATTTCAGTTACTAGATTTTGGGACGCTTAATAAAACGGCGGCGGCCTTCCTCTGGCTTCTTTTTGTTATTATCATCCTCTGGGTTATCTCCGTTGGAAAGTCCAAGCACTTTAAATTCTTCCTCTCGTTGGGCATCCAACACCAGTTGAAAGTTGTTAACAATCGCTCCAATTACTAAGTTAATTAACAAGTAAGCTGCTATCACCATCCAAGAGACATGGTAGATTGTAACCACTGTATTAGAAACTCTAGGAGAAGTGCCGCCAATATGCTCGTTCTCTAACAAATTATAGCGTAAATCCGTCCAGTCCTCTCCTGTCAAGATTCTAAACAAGGTAAAGAACGCCTCCCCCAAATCACCATAAGGATCTGGATTGCTGATCGTTAGTTTTAAATGTTCAGATTGTTTGTATTCGCGATTTCGGAACAGAGTTACCCCAATAATGGCATAAATATACATTACCAGTAGAAATAATACAGCAATGTAAGAGAGCGAGCGGATAGATCGTATCAATACCCCTATCAAAAGTTGTAATTCTCCAATAGCGCGAATGGAACGGGTAAGTTGCACCACCCTCAAAATTCGGAGTGTTGATAAAATATGTGTTTGGCCTTCACCTCCCTCTAAAAGCATATCCCCTACTTCGGGAATAATACCAATGACTAGGATAAAAATATCAAACCAATTCCACCAATCACTGGTATACTCTTGATTGGTTCGTCGCGCCTTCCAACGCAAGACAATTTCCATAAAGAAAATAAACAGAATACAGAGTTGTATTATGCGTATATACTCGGGTGCGCCATCATAGGTCTGAACACCAATCAGTAACCCATTAAGAATGATGAGAAACATGATTCCTATTGTAAACCACTTGCTTTCTACAATTATTCTTGCCAGCAGTCGATACTTAGATCTGTTTCGTGTCATGCCTGCGTGTCGTCGATTTTGAGGTAGTTGTTAGTGTTTTGAAGTAGTTCTTAGTGGATAGTAGGAGCTTGTTTGAGTACCTATTAACCAATCCAATCATTAACTACAATGATAGGGATAATATAGGGGTTTAGCAAGGATAACAAAGGGAAATTAATATGGTTCAAAGTGTTTTTTGCTAAATATTAACTAACTGATTTGAATAGAGGGGTACAAAAAAAAACCACAAACTATAAATATAGTTTGTGGAGTTCTTTAAGAGGTCGGAAGCGGATTCGAACCGCTGTAGGAGCTTTTGCAGAGCCCAGCCTAACCGCTCGGCCACCCGACCCTTTGTTTCGTTCGACTGCAAATATAAGGCATTAGTTAGGACAATACAAGTTTTGTGCTGTTTTTTTTGGCATTAATTGCACCCTATAATGCTAAGTAATTGATCTATAGGGCTTGCCAAGGCAAACTTTCTGTCAATTCGTCAAATAATTGTTCGTAAGCCACTAAAAGAGCAGGTGCATCGTTCCTATTATAGATCGTTTTGAGTACCCCATTGTGACGCACACTACTGATACAAACAGGAAAATCAATGATCCCTAAGCCTCGAATGGGATACTTAGGATTCAAATCTACATAATCAATAGAAATTGCTTTTTCTAATAATTCTTGAACTACAGCAGGCGGAGCAGTAGCGGTGTACTTTCCTACTAATTCTACGTTCTTTTTTCCTTCGTACACTGCACGACCATCTGCATAAATATTAATACTATAGTAAGGGCAATTGCCATAACAAGTAGTACGTTCCAAAGATAGAATAAGAGGTGCTGTGGTGGTTTCTTGTGCCCAACTTTTGCCATGCCCTATCCATAGACATACTATTAATAAGAGCCTTAATTTCATTTACACTTCTGGATCTAATTTGTTAGCATTAAAATCAGGGTTGTCATCTATGTCTCCTGGCATCGGAAAATCAGGATTGTCTAAATCTTCTGGAAAATCGGGTATATCAATTTCATCTACATCATGTATTTGAGCGAGGTTTGCAGCATCATTATCCACAATAGGAGCTTGAAAGTCATTGACTCCAGGCTGATAATGATCTACCACAGGTACATTATCCACAGAGGTAGGCGGATTGCTAGGATCCTGTACTGGGTTGTTAAATACAGGGCCAGCATTAGGATGAGGCGTGTGGAAATTAATATTTGTATTGCTCACAGGCTCCATATATTCGTTCATCAATTGACTGAGACGAAAGGCAATATCTTGTTGGCTCGCTGTTCCTTGGGTCATTTCTTCCTTGAGCTGCATCAATTTTACAGTAGCTTCCATACGCTGCGAAGCGGCTGCTTGTGCATTCGTTCTTTTGATAGAACTAATTTGTTGTTCCATTTTAACCTTGGCAGCTTCCTCACGAGCCGTTACCATATCTCTGGTAGAACCGCTAATAAAGGTTTCAATTGCTTCTACCATAGAATTGAGAATTTTGTGTACTACACGAGCAGAAAACCCACCCAAAAAGGCCAATAAGGGTTTGTAGGTAACAAAACCGCCCAACTCTCTAGATTTACGCATTTCTGCTGCAACTTGATCGGGATCGCCCAAAATGGCGGGATCTACAAAAATAAACTGCGCCAAAATAACTCCCGAAACAATTCCCAATACAAATCGAATCCAGTAAATAGAATCGTATTTGGGATCGTAAGAATTCTTAGTGATATACTTGTAAACCTCAAACAAGGCATAAAAAGATGCGCCCAAAGCGGCCATACAAAGAATAACCAACTCATTCACCACAAACTTCCAACCACTGTAAGAAAAAATATCTCCATTAATGGTAAAGGAATTAATAATGTCTTCCTCCATTCGCCAATCTACTGCAAACAAAGCAAAAAAGGTCAACAGGCAAAGTAGCGTAATAATATTAAGTCGACGCACCAAAGGCACAGGGCCAAGAATGCCAGATACTCCTTTGCGTCTGTTGTCTTCCATCAACAAAACGGTAGCAGGTGTGGCAGGCGCAATCACCGCTGCCATATCACGATGCAACTCTCCTAGCAGGGCCATGTTGAGCGAGCGTGGATCCAATTCTTGTGTATTGCCTGCGGCTGCACTTTGTTCCAGTTCGTGGGCAATAGCATTGAGATCAGACAATTGTTTTAGCACATGCGAGGGCACTTTTTTACCCTGAGATTGTGCATAACGCACCATAGTCTCACATTCTTCCAATGCTTTTACTTGGTTTCTAAAAGAATCTATATAGTATAATTTTCTAGCTTGTCCTGATTTTGCCATAATGCTCTACAGTAATATTCGTGTTAGTGTGTAATGGGTTTTCTCTAAAATCTTTTTTATTTAAAGACTAGGTTAGCGGTAAATATATCACAAAAATGGTAGATTTTTTTAACAGAATCTTGTTTTTGTCTAAAAAAAACGTACTTTTGCAGGGCTAAAATATGATTTTGAACATCTTGACTAGTAATCAATACAAATAACAATTTTAAAAATGGGTATTTACCTAACAAAAGAAAAGACTGCCGAAATTTTTACTCAATACGGTGGTTCTGCCAAAAATACGGGCTCAACAGAAGGTCAAATTGCATTATTGACTTACAGAATTCAAAATTTATCAGAGCACTTAAAAGCTAACCACAAAGACCACTCTACTAGACGTTCTTTGTTAAAAATGGTTGGTCATCGTCGCTCTCTATTAGGTTATCTTGCTGGCAAAGACGTTGTCAAATATCGTGAGCTAATCAAAGCTTTGGGCATCAGAGACGTTCTCGGTAAGAACAAATAAAGATACCATATTAACTTTTAAAAGAAGTGCTTCCTCGTGAAGCACTTTCTTTTTTTTCGCCTTTTGATAACAATAGGCAATAAGCGCCCTTTGAATGGGCGCACTAATCGCATACTTGAAAGCGATTAGATTGGATGACCTGCTATGCAAACGGTATAGTAGGATGGATTATATTATTAATACTTTAAACAATTACCAACATGGGTAAGCAAATTCCAACAACGGTAACCAAAACAGTTGCAGGACAAGAAATCACGCTTGAAAGCGGAAAGTTAGCAGCATTAGCAGATGGTTCCATTGTTTTACGCCACGGAGACATGTGGCTCCTCGCCACGGCAGTTTCGGCTACCGAAGCCAAACCAGATCAAAGCTTTTTTCCTTTAACAGTAGAGTTCAGAGAAAAATTTTCTTCTGCTGGACGTATTCCTGGCAATTTTTTTAAACGTGAAGCACGTTTATCAGACAGTGAAGTTTTAGTATGTCGTTTAATCGACCGTGTTATTCGCCCAATGTTTCCTGATGGATACATGAATGAAACACAAATTTTTGTTTACCTAATTTCTGGTGACAAAGAAATTATGGCCGATTGCTATGCCGCTTTTGCAGCATCTGCCGCCTTAATGGCTTCTGAAATTGCTTTTGAAAATCCAATTTCTGAAGTACGTGTAGCGCGCATCAACGGCAACTTTGTGATCAATCCGAGCCGTTCTGACTTGGCATCAGCAGATATGAGTTTTATTGTTGGTGGTACTATTGACAACATTGCTATGGTAGAAGGAGAAGCCAAGCAGTGCTCAGAAGCTGACTTGATTGAGGCCATTAAAGTAGGCCATCAGGCCATTAAAGAGCAGTGCCAATTGCAATTAGAATTGCGTGCCGCACTCAATATTACGGAAAACCGTCCTGTCAAGGAGGACGAGTCTAATCCAGAATTGCAAGCAGAAATCAATGAAGCTACCCGCGACAAAATCTATGCTATAGCCAAAGGTTCTTTGAGCAAAAAAGAACGCAAAGACGGATTTTCTGCCATCAAAGATCAATTAAAAGAAGACTTGTTGGAGAAATACGGTGAAGAATACATGGCTGAAAATGGAAAGTTTGTCAGTGGGTATTTCTATGAAAATATGAAAAATACCATTCGCGAAATGGTAATGGCTGAAAAAGTTCGTTTGGACGGTCGTAAGCCTGATGAAATTCGCCCTATTTGGTGTGAGGTAAATTCACTTCCTTCACCACACGGTTCTTCCATCTTCAATCGTGGAGAAACTCAAGCACTCGCTACCGTAACCTTGGGCTCTAAATTGGATCAACCTATGGTTGATACAGCCATGGACCAACGTTATGACAAATTCTTTTTGCACTACACCTTCCCTCCTTTCTGTACCAATGAAGTAAAACGCGTGGGTGGTGTGTCTCGTCGTGAGATAGGACATGGTAACTTAGCTCGTCGTTCCTTAGAGATGGTATTCCCAACAGATTATCCGTACACGGTTCGTGTTACTGCTGATGTATTAGAATCGAATGGTTCTTCTTCTATGGCTTCTGTTTGTTCGGGTTCTATGGCTTTGATGGATGCAGGTGTACCCCTAGAAGCACCTGTTTCGGGTATTGCTATGGGTCTTATCTCTGATGGTGAGCGTGCTGTCGTATTATCTGATATTTTGGGTGATGAGGATCACTTGGGTGATATGGACTTTAAGGTAACGGGTACCGCCGATGGTATTTGTGCTTGCCAAATGGACATCAAAATTGATGGCTTGGATTACAATTTATTAGCAGAAGCATTGGAGCAAGCTCGTGCAGGCCGTTTGCACATTCTTAACCTAATGAATGAAACGATTCCGACACACAACGAAGAGTTGAAGCCACATGCTCCACGTATTGTTCGCTACGAAATTCCTGGTGACAAAATTGGTGCGGTTATCGGACCTGGTGGTAAAATCATTCAAGGTATTCAAGCTGATACAGGTGCTACAATTACCATTGAGGAAGAAAACAAAAAAGGTATTGTATTTATCTCTGGTGTAGGCAAAGAAACCGTAGATGCGGCTCTTACGATCATTAAAGGGATTGCTGCTGAAGCAGAAGTGGGAGAAGAATACGATGCAAAAGTAGTAAGCATTATGCCTTATGGTGCTTTTGTAGAATTCATGCCTGGCAAAGAAGGGCTCTTACACGTTTCTGAAATTTCTTGGTCTAGAATTGAGAATGTAGAAGATGCTGTTTCTGTAGGCGATGTTCTAAAAGTTAAATTACTAGCTATTGACGAGCGTACAGGCAAATACAAATTGTCGCGCAAGGTGTTGATGGAAAAACCAGAGGGTTATGTAGAGCGTCCACGCAAACCACGTGGTGATCGCAATGATCGCGGTGGTCGAGGTGGCGATCGCAGAGGTGGCGACCGTCGCAACAATAGAAGAGATTAAGTTTGGTTTGATCTAACCTTATATAAAAACGCCTTCCTGATGCTATATCAGGAAGGCGTTCGTTGTTATTCATTAATTATAATAAGTAGGTGGTCAAAATAAATGTTAATTAAGTAGACGTAAAAAAGTAATACGGGCTATAAAAAGTGTACCTTAGCAAAAAAAGATGAAACAGAGAGCAAAAAAAGCATTAAGCAAAGAAGAGATTTTAGAATTAGAAAGAGGTCATAAAGAGGGAGCGCAATCTCG
>JBGCDW010000188.1:0-8944 GCA_045105775.1 Aureispira sp. | reverse complement strand
AGATACCAAATCGGGCTACAACCAAGTACGGAACAACAGCTTTGTGGGCATTCCCTTGGCCAATTTGGTGCATGGAGATAATGGAGAAGACCCGAATTTATTTGGTAGTGGCTTACAATATCTGTGCAATGGACAAACAGGCAATGCTTTTGATCTTACATTGAATCAATCAAGGCAATTGGCTGTTGGAACTTCTATTGCTCCTAGTCAGGGTGATATCAATAATCCAGCAGAGAATAATTTTTCCTATCCTTTGGATGGAAATTATTTTGCCGATTGGCATTTTTGGAATGATGGTTCGGGTTTAGATAAGGTCTTGTATTGGATTCCTCCAAATGCTGTGCAAACAGAAGAGCCTACAGATACTTTAAATGTTGAAAATTTGGAAACAATTGGTTTTGGTGATCCAACTTTTTGTGATGACTGGTATCCCAACCCTTATGTATTTAAGCCCCAAGAAGGGAATACTACCATTTCTTTAAGTGTTCTAAAAAACAACTATTACCAAGCAGCAAGTCAATATCAAAATCTAGTAAATACAGCTTCTACCCAAGCAGAGTACAGCCAAGTAGCAGCAATCGGGCAACAAGTAGCCTATTATGCCAATGAGGTGGTGTTTTATTATAAAAATGATACCACCAATGCAAATTGGGATAGCCTGACGGTATGGCTAGGGAAAATTCCAGGATTAATGGCTCAGTACGATTTGGTAGAGCATTATTGGAAACAAGGATTGTATAACCAAGCTTTTAACCAATTGGATTATATCCAAGATAATTATGAGTTGGTTGAAGTTGTGTACGACAATCACAGAGCCTACAGAAGTTTGAAGAATATTCTACAAACAGCCTATGAAGAAAACAGAAATGAAGCACTACTAGACCAAGAAGAAGTAGACCAACTCAGAGCGATTGCCGATAACAACTATGGTTTTGCAGCGGTTTATGCAGCCAATATTGTGAACTTCTTTTATAATTATGAGTACGAGTATAGTCCTACTTTACCTACCGCCTTACAGGAAAAACGTAAATTACTAGAGGAGAAGACACTAACTAGCAATTTGGTGATTTATCCAAATCCAAGCCATACTTGGGCAGAAGTAGCGTATCAATTACCAGAAGGACAAGAAGAAGGGCTACTAAAAATAATAAGTACGAATGGACAGATGATGCAAGAAATCCCTATTTATGAACCTAATGGTAAACTTGTATTAAGTACAAAAAAATGGGTAACAGGCATTTATTTTGTGGCCTTGTGTAGTGAAGATGAACTGATAGAACAAACAACTCTAGTGGTTAAAAATTGATAAATAGAAGACTTTATCTAAAAAAGCCTTCTTTAAAATAAGAAGTATGAAATGGTTTGCATTTATAATTTTAATTATACTGCTAGGACAAGTAAGTGCCCAAACGATAACCTTTAATAAACGGTTTAAAGTGGGCTGTGCTAATACCGTACTAACAAGTCTAGAATTAACAGATTCTTGTCATTACATTACAGGAATTGCAAGAGATACTATTAATTGCCGAACGGGAGCTTTATTTATTAGATTAGATTCTTTTGGTAGTGTCATAGATTATAAAATTCATTTAGATAGTTTAAGCTATTATGAAACATGGGACGCGTGTTTGAGAAAAGATTGGGATGGCAATTTTATTATAGCAGGCGAGTTTTTTGATACGACGAATATACTTCAAGCAGCAGTTATTAAGTACGATCCACACGGCAATATATTATGGAAAAAAAAGCATGGAAGTTTTTTTTCAATGATTCAACCTGGCTTTTTACCAGAGGATATAGTAATAGCTAAAGACAGCAATTATATACTTGCAGGAGAAACGTATGAAGGTTTACAGTTATTTAAATTAGATAGAAATGGAGATACCTTATGGACAAGAAGGGTTGACTGCAACAACAACTATTGTTTCCAGCACAGCATAGTACCTTTAGACGATGGTTTTGTAGTCGGGTATAATAACTCAGATGTGAATCAAATTTCATTTGATTATACTTTATTATGTGTATTAACAAAGTATGATTATCAAGGTAATGAACTATGGACATGGCAAAATGATAGTAGTGTTTTGTTAATTGGAGCAGAAGATTTGATACAAACTAAGGATAAAGGTTGGGTAGTGGCATCTGGAATAGGCAAAGAAACGTTTAATAGTGATGGAATTACTACTCGACTTTCCTTTGACGGCTACGTATTCAAGCTAGATAGTAATAGAAATAGAGTATGGGCAACACCTTTGCGAGCACATTCCTATTCTCCTTCTGGGCGTACTATACGTTTGATAGAGTTGGCAGATAGTAGTTTGATGACCTTTGGAATGACGGCCGATACCTTTAGAGATGCTAGTAATACATTGAGAGGCCAGTATAGTGCCTTAGTAGCTAAATTATCCCCTGATGGAGATAGTTTGTGGGGTAGAAAGTATCATTATTTCCAACAATCCTTGTCCCGCCACGAGATATTCGATGCCGAGCAAACCAAAGACGGCGGCTTCTTGATTTGTGGGCAGGCGCAAGGCTCGGGTCAGGGGGCTTACCAACAAGGCTGGTTGCTCAAACTCGACCAGCACGGCTGCCTAGTACCAGGCTGTCATTTGCCCGATACCACCACGAGTATTTTGCCCATCCAAGCCCAGCCCCAAGCCCAGCTAAAGCTCTACCCCAATCCAGCCGTAGATTACCTCAATGTGTGGTATAGAAATAAGCAAGTTGGGGAAGAATTGACTTTTCGCATCCTAGATGCTCAAGGAAGAGTGCTGCAAAGCCATACGGCTAGAGATATTTCGGACAAGACCTATATTTTTCCTGTGTGGGAATTGTTGAGGGGCTGGTATGTATTGGAGGTGCGGCAAGATGGGGTGCTGGTGGGTAGTGAGGTGTTTAGCATTCGCTGATCCTTCGGGTTGTGAAGGGGTAGATGTTAAATTACATATAAAAACACAAAAAATGAAAAAAATTATCACGTACTGTTTGTTTTGCTCATTAATGATAAGTAATGCTGAATTACAAGCACAGTATCATCATTTTATTCAAGAGGATGCCTATTGGCAAAGCTTAGAAGGGAATGGAGCTTATTATTATGTTTACCCAAGAGGATTTCATTTCTTTTTTAAAGGTGATACTTCTATTAATAATCAAACTTACTCTATTTTAAATTATTATGATATTGACATAGCAACACCTTCTGGTAATCATTTTTATTCAGTCGATAGTAGCGAGGTACATATTTTTGGATTTTTTAGAGAGGATACTTTGCAAGAGAAAGTATATATTAAGAGTCTTTATCATCCAACAGAGCAGCTTTTTTTAGATTTTACGTTGAATGTAGGCGATACATTAAGCTCGTCTTCTATTCACTGGCCTCTAGTGGTTAGGGATGTTAGATATATTACTCTTATTGATGGCTCTCTACGGCTAAAATGGTCATTTGATTATGATCTGTTTTATATAGAAGGGATTGGTTCTAGTCAAGGCTTTTTTCGTGCTATGGAAGTTGGTCTAGGTTGGTGGTATACCCCTCATTGCTATACTAAAAACAATATTCATTTGTATGGGGAAGATGAAACAGGACTACCAATACTACACTGTTTTGATTTTATTAATACTGCTCTTGTGCCAAATCCTATAAATGTTCAAATATATCCCAATCCAACTCAACAACAACTTATTATAGAGCGAGACCAAGAAGGAGAGGCATTGTTTGAACTTTATAACATGATAGGACAAAGAGTATTAGCAACTACTCTACAGCAAAGAGAAGAAACTATTTCTCTAGCAATATTAGCAGCAGGATCTTACAGATACGTCATAGACCATGTAGAATCAGGAACAATAGTAGTTCAGCCAAGATAATAGCATGAAGTTACAGAGATGTTGGTTTTGGGATAGGTGTCATTGATTGTTTAAGAGGGAGGGGCTTGTAAAATATTCTAAAAGAAAGTAAAACAACTCATGAAACCAACTCGCAAGGTGGGACTCGAACCCACGATAGAAGGAAGCTGCTTAATAACGTCCACAAGGGACAGCCTTTAGGTAATCATTAAAAACAGGAAAGCTTAGAAGTATATTTTGCGCTGTGCTGTACCATTTAGCCACCCTAGTAGGCTAGGGGAGAGACTCGAACTCCCATTCTCAGCGTTCGTGGTAGAAGGAAACTTCATAATAGGCCTGTTGTTATTGTTTATAAAAATAGTGAGAAAGTTATTGATTTGATATAGTGCTCTACCAACTGAGCTACTCTGGTTGCCCAGAGGTGGGACTCGAACCCACGACCACTAGCGTGACAGGCGAAGAAGGAAAACCAATATAGGCCCACTACTATAATTATAGTTTATAAAATTAATCGTTATGTTCCAATAAAAAAACAGAGAGAAAGCTGCTGACTTGATATAGTGCTCTACCAACTGAGCTACTCTGGTTACCCAGAGGTGGGACTCGAACCCACGACCACTAGCACCCAAAGCAAAGAAGGAAAGCCAACATAGGCCCACTGTTATAATTTATAGAAAAAAAGTCAAGACAATAGTACACTAGAAATTAAGCTTACTAATTTGAATAGTGAAGAAGGAAGCAGGCTTTAGGCCAGTGTTCTAATTCTTGATAACGAGTAATACCCTAAATGAGTTCACTCAATATTTGTTCAGTTTGTAGGACATTGTACGTATGCTCTTTGTTCGTACCAAAAGTAATGGTCGCCTCAGAAACCTCCTCTACAATTACTGCTTTTCTTGCCAAAGCATGTGCTTGTGCCAATTGCAAATAAGTCGGACGCGTATGGGTGAATTGTGCCAATTCGGCCGTAGTCACTTCTAGTGAATGAACCGATGTTTCAATCGCATTATGCTTGTTCAATCCATTGACATACAAGTCTGTATAAATAATTTGTTCTTGTGCAATATCGACCATAAAAGGAATCGCATAACTTCCCACACCGTTCAAATCCAACTTATTGGCTACGGTTTTAACATCAAAACTCTTGTAATTTGCATTGACCTTTTCGCGCCACATCCAGCCAGCATGACAAGTCATTTCAGCAAACGATTCACCACTATAACGATAAATTTGTACACTTACATAAGCCGTAGCTTTGCTCACTTTCTTAAGATCAATATCAATAAACTCCGCAGCACCTAGCAAACCATCTTGCAAATCACCAGAATGCACCGCACCCATAGCCGACAAATTAGTATAGCTCACCTGATTGATTAATTGGAAATCAGCATTGTACAAAGCAATAGACAAATCCAAATCAGTGCGTTTGGCAACTTGTTTCCAATACACAAACAAACGCAATACTTTGCTCAAATCTACAGGCACACGACTGCCTCGTCCAAGGGTTAAAATGCCTTCAGAATGTTTGCGTTGTTGCAAGGGCAAGGTGTAATTACTCAACGTAGGATCAATCCATACTTTTTCCTCTTTCCAGCTTTCCAAATTGGCCAATTGTTGTTGAATACTCTCTTTAATAACCGCTAGTACTGCCTCCAATGCTTTTGTAGACAAGGCTTGATAACTATTATTATCCAAGACAATCATTTTGCCTTTTTTATTAATAACAGAACGGTATTTAGCTTCGTTAATATGCTCAAAGTAGCTTTCCAAGGTCAATAAATTCTTCAATGGAAGATCCACCAAATAAGGCTTTAAATATTCCAAAATAGTAGTGTAATGTGCTGGAAAATGACGCAAAACCTCATGCAAACGACGCAAAAAGACACCTGGACGTTTAGCCAAATGTTTCAAAACAGGGATCAAAGCTCCTTCTGATAACAATTGCTCCGTTTTGCCAGCAAAGGTAATCAAACGACCATTTCTCAATTGGTCAAAAATTTGAGCCGTACGCGGAAATTTTTTGGCTTGTGCCCCAGGATGCAAATAGCGTCCCAAAGCCAACCATAAGCCTTTGTATTGCCATAGGTTTTCGGCCGTTCCTGCTGAGTTTTCCAATACCGTCAAAATAGCTCTACGGGCAGGTCTAGACAAAGAAGGAAATTTGATAGGCTGGCTCAAGCTCACATCTGAACCTGTAACAGCGGCCAAACTACGCAATATATCGGTAGCTGTTTGATGCAAGTGTACAAAACCCTCCCAGTTTTTTCGCTCCCAACAATACTTGCCCAACCAAGCTTTGATTTCTTTGAAAACTACCTTATTGGTATCCATAAAATCAATACCAAAATAATCCAACAGCATACAAACATCCGCTTGCACGTATTCAGGAATAGAAGCCTTGGCATATAATAATTGTTGTAAATAGTTTTGCAACAAGGTGCTTCCCTCACCCATAGCAACCAACTCCAAGGACTGCCACTCTACATGGTCATCTTCTTGTTTATTTTTTTGAACGGCTGCTACTCTTTCCCACAATTCCGAGGATTGTGTTTGTGTGATAGGGTCTGCGCCAAATTCATCGACATCAAACAACCATCTAGGCACCAAAACCCCATTATTTAGGCGTACGCTATCTTTTTCATCTTGAATAATATTAGCCAAGAAACCATAAAAACGTTTGTTGAGATACAACTCATCCTCTATTTTATGGTTAGGAAAATTATTAAACAAAGGCACATAAGGCACATCACCACCACGCTTTTTTAAGAGCAGTTGTTGGATGGTAGGAAAATTGGCCAAAAAACTTACATCCACTTCGTTCAACAAAGCAGGGTTGCTTAGTCGATAACCCAAATTGGCCAACTCTGTAACCACCATCATTTTTTGAGTGTTGGTCAACCCTTTACCTTTTGGATAAAGAATAATATTCATTCTATTTAGCGTAGTAGTAAATAACATAACTATCGGTTTTTGTTCTTGTTGATACAAAGATGCAGCACTAGTACGCAGTCTTTTTGCGTAGTTATAAAAAAAGCAAAAAAAGTTTTTGAAAGCATTCAAATGTTCTTGTAACTTAGCTGCCAACCAGCTTACTTACTTCTGTATTATCATAGAAAAAAGAACCAATGCCTGCCAACAGAAATGCCCTTTTGCGTTACAAAACCATTGACAACTGTCTACAGAATCGTTTTAGAAAATGGACGCTAGATGATTTGGTCGATGCCTGTTCGGATGCACTCTATGAGTATGAGGGCATTGACAAAGGGGTGAGCAAACGAACGGTACAAGGCGATATCCAAACCATGCGAAGCGATAAATTGGGCTATAATGCACCTATTATTGTTGTAGACAAGCGTTATTACACCTATGAAGACAAAGAATACAGCATTACTAATAGCCCTTTGACCGAGCAGGATTTGGGCAAACTGAGCGAAGCGGTAGCTGTAATGAAGCAATTTCAGGGCTTTTCGCATTTTGAAGAACTCAATAGTATGGTGCAAAAGCTCGAAGACCAGATTTACGCCCAAAAAACCCAAACCAAACCTGTTATTGATTTTGAGAAAAACGAAAACCTAAAGGGCTTGAATTTTCTGGATGAATTGTACCAAGCCATTATTCGCCAACAAAGCCTAAACATTACGTATCAATCCTTCAAGGCGCGTTCTGCACAAGTGCTGGTATTTTATCCTTACCTGCTCAAAGAATTTAGAAATCGTTGGTTTGTATTTGGTAAACGAAAAGGTATAGAGGGCATTACTAGTTTGGCTTTGGATCGAATGCACGAAGTAACCTTAAGTACCCAACCTTATCAAAGTGATCCTAGTTTTGATCCTACCACTTATTTTAAGAACATTATTGGAGTCTCTATTAACCCCAATACAGCTATTGAAACTGTCCGATTGTTGCTCAATCATAGGCATGCACCCTATGCAGAAACCAAACCCCTGCACCCTTCCCAAAAAATAATTAGCCGAGATTATCAAGGTGTGGTGATAGAATTGCAAGTACAATTGAATTTTGAATTAGAAAAACTGATTCTTGGCTTTGGAGAGGGCATTCAGGTGCTGCAACCCGAACGCCTAAAAAGAAACATTAAAAATCGCTTGCAGGCTTCCGTAGAATTGTATCAGCAAGAATTCTCCGAAAAAGGCTTGCGTTCCATGCGTCAACGCCTAGAATACAAAGGACATGCAACATTCTATAGATTGTATAGCCACCGTAGCATTCATCAATTTCAGAAACAACACCATCGCAAATTTATCCACAAAAAACAAGCAGATATTCCCAATCTAGTATCCACCTATCCCAATAGTGGCCGTTTTTTATTTCAGTATAATTTTATGCGTTTGCTGAAATACAGTTACCCCAAAGCCTTGTTGGTTGATTCTTATTATTATATCAAAACCCCTCATTTTAAGGAAGATTGGCAACAAATACAAGCATTGCCTGTAGAGCGTACAGCCCAAAATGCCCCTGAATGGACGACCAAACAACTAGAAAAAGTATTGCAACAAACGTTTTCTGTTTATATCAGTTTGCAGGATGGTTTTAATGATAAAATTAAGGTAGAGTTGTTGTCAGGTTCCCACCAACAATTGCTCAACCAATCCAAGCGCGACTTGATAGGCAGCAGCAGCTATCCATACACCCTCGATTTGGACAAGGGCAGTGCCATATTGGTTAGGGATTTATTGCTCAGGCGTATGACCACCCTCAAGCCAGGCACCAATATTGAGTTTTTGCAGTTGCGTTTTTCGGAGGCCAGCTTGCCAGAAGGCTGGAAATGGAAACAAGTTTTGGATGTGCATGATGGTAAAAACTTTGATAAAATTTAGTGGTGTTTTCTGGTTTTGTAGGAGAATACTGTACTACAAAAATTACGTTATCCCTACAGTGAATTTTTGGTTATAACCATTGTAATAACATATCTTTACGATTGAAGTTGTTTAAGAATAGCCTAATGTCGCTAATGAACCGAACGAAGTGAGCTCACAAGCGTAGCGCACTAAAGCTAATTTTTTCCTACTCATCGTTAAAAATTATTTTATGAACTCGCTCCGCTCGGTTGACTCCATAGCGCTGCTATGAACTAAATATG
>JBGCDW010000187.1:0-10628 GCA_045105775.1 Aureispira sp. | reverse complement strand
AGCGAAAAAAGCATCTTTTTCCCTCACTCATCGTTAAAAATTGATTCCATAGCACTGCTATGAACTAAATTTTTGCCTTGATTGATGAAAAAACCTTACTTTTTGTCTCTGTACAACTCCAGTCGTGATAATGTCTATTAAGCATTGTTTTTATTTTAACACTTCAAGAAAACCTGTTTGTCTTTCCTATCGAAGACTAACAGGTTTTTACATTTTTTAATATGAATATTATTAATAATATGCAATTATCAAAAAT
This sequence comes from Aureispira sp., assembly GCA_045105775.1. Lineage (GTDB taxonomy): Bacteria > Bacteroidota > Bacteroidia > Chitinophagales > Saprospiraceae > Aureispira. The sequence continues at coordinate 10,372 of JBGCDW010000187.1, read as the reverse complement.
ACTTGCATTTGTTTTGTTATTAAGTGTTTCTTATTCTTGTGTAGGCCCAAAGAATGGTCTTGCCCCTTGGCGAAAGCGTGCTAAGTTGGCTGCCGCTCTAGAACGCAGTGGAGACTTAGAACAAGCGGCTACATTGTATCGAGGTATTTATGAAGAGAAACCTGAAAAGTTAGAGTATTTGTACAAAGCAGGTGTTTGTTTCTTGGAATTTAGAGCTTATCAAAATGCTGTAGATGCGTTTGAACCGTTACAAAAAGAAATAGAAAACCCTAAGTATGAAAAACCGTGCTATAAATATGCTTTGGCACTCAAACAATTAGGAAAACCTCAAGCTGCCAAGGACGCTTTTAATTACTTTTTGTTACATTATCAAGGATCTGATAAAGAGGAATATCGATTGATTATTGAGAACGAAATCAAAGGTTGCAATTACGCGCTAAAAGCAAGAAATTACACCAATCCAGCCATCAAAATTGATCATTTGAGCAACAAAATCAACAGCAAAAAGGTGGAGTTTGCTCCTATCCCCTTTGCCAATGATGTCTTGTATTTTTCTTCTACGGTATCAGGTGTGGCTGCTATCTACCGTACCGTCAAACAAGACGATGATTGGCTCAAACCTCAAATTCCAAGTATTTTTTTGGATAAAATGGAACGCACACACTTTGGCAATGGCACCTTTACTACTGATGGAGTGCGATTTTATTTTACACAATGTGATATAGAAGCGGGCAAGCCACAATGTGCCATCTACTTGATGGAGAATTTGGGTGGGGGCCAATGGTCTGATCCTGTTATGTTGCCCGATTATATCAATCCCGAAAACGTTAATACCACACACCCATTGGTAGTAGATTTGGGCGATCAAGAAGTGCTGTATTTTTCTTCCAATCGCTCTGGTGGACGTGGTGGTTTGGATTTGTGGTATTGTACCCGCCCCAAATCAGGAGACACCAAAAGCTTCACCTTGCCCAAAAACTTGGGGAGAAACATCAACAGTGTAGGCGATGAAATTAGTCCCTTTTATCATCAAGCTACGGGCACGCTGTACTTTAGTTCCAATGGACGTGTTAGTGCAGGGGGCTTGGATATTTTTAAATCCAAAGGGGCTAAACTACAGTGGGAAGTTGCCCAAAACATGGGATTCCCGATCAACTCTGCGGCAGATGATCTTTACTATACCATTAGTGAAGCACATGGAGGTGGTTATCTGGTTTCCAATCGCCCTTTTGCACCACAAAGAACCAATACAACAGATGATGATATTTTCTACTTTGGGGTAGAATCTATTGATTTGGAATGGCTCATTACTGTACACCAAGCAAATGATCTCAACAAAACGGCTTTGGAAGCAGTAAACATGCAACTATTTCAACGAACACAAGATGGTACCGAAGAACTGATAGAAGAAAAGTTACTCACCAATGGCACTTTGCAATTTCAAGATTTAACACCCAATAGCAATTATTTGTTACTCATCACCAAAAAGGATTATAAATCCTATGGTTATGAATTTACGACAGGAGCCGTGTCTAAACAAGAAGAGGCATTGATTGCCTTAGAGCCACGCCAAACAACCGTCGCCATTCCCCGTGTAGATCCGCAGCTCATTCGCCATTATTTGATGCCTTCCCAATACAACAGCAATGCTAGAGCCTATCCATTGCCCTTAGATCCTATTGATCCTGTATCTGGAATTGCCTATGAAGGAGATACTTTAAAAATCTTTTATGAATTGGATGCCATTGCAGGCTTGGGTGACCAACGCCGTTTGTATTATGATAAGAATGGTCAACCACAACCTTATCATGCACCGATCATAGCACCTGATGATCCTCAAGAGGATTATCCAGCTGTACCAGGCCCCTATGCTCCTAGTGCTGTTGCTCCTGACAATGTAGTTTACAAAATTCAGGTTTCCGCAGTTCGCAATTTCAAGCCTTACAAATACGAAGAACTCAAAGAGATTGGACGCTTGACAACCGAGGAAATTGCAGGTGGCTTGCAACGGATTTTAGTTATTAACAAAGAAGAGTACATTCATAATATACAAGGATACAAACGCAAATCAGATGCCCTCAATGCCTTGTCTTATGTGCTTAACAATTCTAGTTTTCAGTATGCTTTTGTTATCAAGTATGTTGATGGGGAGCGAGTCGGGGAAGGCTTTAGAGGTTGGAACGAAGAAGAGGGGTTGAAGACAGATACCAAACCTGATGGGCGTATTATCGAAGATACTTATGAAGGATTTTAGGCATGAGGTCTCTTCATTTTTAGTACAAAAAACAAAACCATCCCAGTTATCTAGGATGGTTTTTTATGATAAAGCAGCAAAACTGCGATTTTTGGTTGTTGAGCAATGATAGTGGGCACTATAAAGCAATTGCCAAAGCAGTTAGCTAGTTATTCGTGCCGTACTATTGCTACAGTATTATGCGTCAGCTTTTTCTTTTTTGGCTTTGGCTGGTGCTGCTTCTGGGGCCTCCTCTTCTGCTTCTACACCAGTGAGTTTTGCACGAATCTTGGCTTCAATTTCTTCGGCTACTTCAGGATTGTCTAACATAAACTGCTTGGCAGCTTCGCGACCTTGTGCGATTTTGCCATCGCCATAGCCATACCATGCTCCGCTTTTGCTGAGGATGTTAAACTCTGTTGCGAGATCAACAATTTCTCCGCTTTTGGAAATACCTTCTCCATACATAATATCAAATTCAGCAATTTGGAATGGAGGTGCCAATTTATTTTTAACGACTTTTACTTTTACGTGGTTTCCTACTACTTTTCCTTCGCGGTCTTTGATGGCACCACCAGAGCGGCGAATATCTAAACGTTGAGAAGCATAGAATTTGAGGGCATTACCACCCGTAGTGGTTTCAGGGTTTCCGAACATAACCCCAATTTTTTCTCTCAACTGGTTGATGAAGATACAACAGCAGTTGGTTTTGCTAATAGCAGAAGTTAATTTACGCATAGCTTGAGACATCAAACGCGCTTGCAATCCCATTTTGGAATCCCCCATTTCTCCTTCAATCTCACTGCGTGGTACTAAAGCAGCTACAGAGTCGATTACCAAAATATCAATAGCCCCAGAGCGAATCAATCCTTCTGCAATTTCTAAGGCTTGTTCACCATAATCGGGTTGTGAAAAAATCAATTCATCCACATCAATACCTAATGATTCAGCATAAAAGCGATCAAAAGCATGTTCGGCATCTACAAAAGCAGCAATTCCACCGTTTTTTTGACATTGTGCAATAGCATGTAATGCAACTGTAGTTTTTCCTGAAGATTCGGGGCCGTAAATTTCAATTACACGTCCTTTTGGGAATCCATTGGTTCCTAAAGCAACATCTAAAGCTACAGAACCCGTAGAGATGGTCTCAATTTTTTCTACTTGTTGATCTCCTAGGCGCATTACTGCTCCCTTACCATAGCTTTTTTTGAGGCGATCTAAAGTAGTTTGTAGTGCCTTTAATTTGTTGTCATTTCCAGTTGTGCTCTTTTTGGCCATTCTGTTTCTAGTTTAAATGATTTACATTTATGTGAATCCTATAGGTTGTTATACAACATTTTGTTTAGGAATGGATTCTCTGTCAAGTTGATTACAAATATACGCGAATATTACACGCTTTGCAAGTTTTCTAAACAAAAAAACACTGCTTTTTGCAAAATAATGTTTCTACAAGTTGTTTTAACAAGCCCTTAAATGAAAGTTTTTGTTTCAACTGCTTTAGAATTAGTTATTTTGTGTTTCTAAATAAGCAGCTGGTAAAGGGGTATACTACTGATTGCAGAAAAATGTTTGGTTTTTGGGCAATTATTTAAAAAAATTGTTGTGGGAATCTTGTTGAGGGCGGTATATTAGCAGTAATTTTAGGCTAGATAGACAACTTTTTATTTATTATCTGCATCTTAACCAAGTAGAGGGGAAACTGTTTTAATACACCATTTATATCTAACACTACTTTGTAATGCCTTATATCCCATTGATTGTTCATCATACACAGAGCGTATTCCTTGGCAATTCACAAAGTATTATCCATATCATATAATGAACTATTTTTTGCGTTTTATTGCTATTCATTCTTTTAAGGGGGGGCTATTTTTGCTGTCGTTGTTATTCTTAATTAGCAGTTGTACCAATCAGCAACGCTCTCGCTTATCGGTCAGTCCTAGCTCTTATGGAAAAGTGGATAATATTATGATTGTAGCCGATGATTATACATGGAATACTACTATTGGCGATACTTTTAGAAGTGCTTTTGAGGCACTTTATCCCGTCACGCCACAGCCCGAACCGCTCTATGATTTGCGCTTCAAAACGCCTAAGGAATTTAAGGAGGGTAAAATCTTTAGAACCTTTCGTTCTATTGTGATAATGGGTGTTTTGGATGATGATAACGATGGTGCTACCACATTAATTAAACGTGCTATTGGAGATGAAAATGTAAAACGCGCCTATGATGACCCCAATTATACGATCGCTATTCACAGGAATCGCTGGGCACAAGGCCAAACTATTGTTTATTGGTTTGCTCCCACCCGCACAGCACTGCTAGAAACGGTAGCTCAAAATTATGAACGTGTTATGAATCAGTTTAATGAGGCTGATACCAAGCGTTTTATTGAGCAAATCTACGCGCCTGGCCAAAATGTGGAAGCCAGTAAAGCGGTTTTGGATTTGTTTGATATGAGTCTAAAAATACCTAGAAAATACATAGTGGCCAATGTGGATAGTGTGTCTATTTGGTTGCGTAAAGAAACAAACAAAACTAGTAGTAATATTTTTATTTATAGCTTGCCAATAGCCGATTCGACCCAACCCAATCCCGAACGCCACAAATACATTCGCGATAAACTCACCAAACAATATTTTGCTACTCATATTGAGGATTCTTACATGCGTATTGATGATCGTTATCTGCCTATTTATTATCAAACCATGACTTTTGATAACAAACCTACCCTACAGGCACGTGGACTATGGGGCATGGTCAATGACTTTATGGGCGGTTCTTTTGTTTCTTATATGATACTGGATGAAGCGTACAATCGGGTGATTTTCTTGGATGGTTTTGTACATGCTCCTGGGCAGAAAAAACGCCCCGAAATGCGCCGACTGGATATGATCTTTTCTACATTGGTAGTGCAATAATGAAATTAATAACACTGGCTTAAAAATCTCTTGTTAACATGATTACTAAAATGTTTCCCGAGCTCGAAGAGGTATTTGACGCACCACAAGATGAACATCAAACGTATTTCTTCCCGATATGCAGTATTGATTTATCGAGTATGAACCCCAATTGGAAGGAAACCATTCATTTTATACTTTTTAATGATGATCCTTATCATGAAACACGCTTTGAATTCTTTAATGCTGTTTGTAGTGATAATTCTATCGGTTTTCACCTCCATAATGGAAAATTGGCTCTAGCTGCTGATATGAATTTTATGCAGGTTTCTAATAAGTGGGAAAAATGGTTAGAAAAAACTAAAAAAGGGTATCTAACAGCAAAGGAGCAATACCATAATCCTGATAATAAGATCGATTACCCAGCTAAAATTCAGCTTGGAGGTTATCCTAGATGGGTTCAAGAAGATGCAACACCTGTCGATAAGGATGGTCAACCCTTGCCATTTGTAGGTGCTTTTTACTCGGCAAATTTTGTATTTGACTATTGCGCTAAGGATATTTATGTTTTTTATAATCCTAAGGAAAAAACCGTTGTTCAGGTTTATCAAATTACTTAAATAGATGGTAAAAATCTAAGCCGCCTGTGGCAGCAATTTTTCCTATGTTGAGAAACGTACAGAACGATTTACAGACTTGTGAGGTTATTATTATTGCACATTTACTAGAACAATAACTGGTGATTTTTTCTTTAAGCTAATTCCTCATTTATGAAACCGATTCTATCATTCTATCTATTTTTTCATCTTTTCTTAGTAAGCTGCCAAAACAGCCCCTCTACTCCTAACACTCCAGCCGCCCCCACCGTACCCCAAACCAATCAACAGAAAATATATTACTTGCAGTTGGTACATGCCTCTGATGATGCTACTCAAAAAGAGATTCTACGCTTGTTCCAACAACAATTATTCGGTCATGGGTATACCTTAAAAGAGGGAACCATTCAAAAAATCAACCAAGCTGAACAAAGCACAGGAATGCCCCTTCATCAATTTCAGGACATTGCTTCTTACCAAACTAGTAATACTAGTGCCGAGAAAATTATCCTAACCATCAAAATTCCAAAGGAGGAGCAAACATTTGATTTTCATTACCAATCGTATAAAAAACTAGGGCACCAAGAATGGCAGTCGGTCTTTAATCCTGGTTTTTTCAATTATCCTAGTGAGCAGCCTTTTGAAGTCGATAAAGTAGCCAATTGGTTGACGGAGCGCGTGGTTTTATTGACGTTTAAGTAATTTTAGGCGAATACAGGGAGCTAGTGCATAGCATCAAATTCTCGTACAATTTGGGTAAACATTCGCAATTCTCGGTAATAATCTACCAAACGCTCAAAACTATTGTTGGAATAAATAAGACTGGCCGTGAGCATATTTTCGGGTTCGTCTATGGCCATATAGAAATGGCTGTTGTAGAAAGAGGCGTAGACTTTTTTGCCGCTACTAGTACGATATTGCAATACCGTTGCCAGCAATTCGGGTGTTAAAATATCCTTATAATTGATGTTTCTATCCAAATACACAATAAATGCCTCGTCAAAAGCCTCATTGCCTGTGTTCATCAATTCATACCCTCCATAACGTACATATTCTTTCATGGTAGCTAGAAATTTCTGCCCATCCACCCGTGGAATCATGACAATTCTTCCTTTAAAGTTGGTGTTAAAATTGGCATGAAAAAACACGCCTGAAAACCAACGATCCAGTCTTTTACGCAATTTGCTACTATGCCGAATTTCTAACTCACACAACTCAAAGAAAATCTCTCCAATTTTGCCCATAATGTAATCCTCGCCTCGATAATCATCTACTTTGTACGGAAAAATACGACTTCGCATGAAGGTATCTTTGCTAATAAATTCTCGATGGTAATACGTTAGGTCATCACTCATAAATTCTAACAAGCCTCTCATTACAATAGGCTTGTACCCTGCCCTAAACACCTCTGACCGATATTGATAAAAACGCAGCAACAACAGCCAAGGCACCGCCAAGAAAACAGAGAGCGCAAACATATCTAATTGTAGGATGAATATGGAAAATAAGGTTAATAGTACTACGCCTAGTGCCATAAAAAAAAGCAATTGCACCCGCTTTTTTTCAAATGCAACCAATCGTCGATAAAGATGGTCGTTGTAGAATCTCCTAAACTTCTTTATGTCTTCTTCTTGTCTCATTACTACACCTTATAAAATCACATGCAATGGGTTATATTTTTCAAAGCTTGTTTGTACACTCCAATAATTTGTCGATCCTAATCGACCCGTTTTCTTTGTAAAAAAACAAAAATCCATGCAGTATTAGTCATTTGACACACAAATTATTATTGTATGATGATATTTTGTTCATAAAGTAGTATTTTTGGTATTAATTTTTTTTGCATGTCAAATCATTTATTCAAAATAAGAGTGCCTTAACTATACAAAAGCCCTATTTATTTTAGTTCTAATAGCAACCTTATTTTGCATCTATACAATACAGTTCTGTATGTTCCATTTTGTTTTGCTTTTGCTGTGTCTTCTTCCCACGACAGGGCTACTTAGCCAAAAGAATATTATTTTTGAAGAAAATTTTGATGATAATTTTTTGCAGTGGATGCACGGCGAGAATGCCGATTATAAAGCAACTGTGGATGATGGTTATTACAAAGTTGCTTACAAGCACCAACAAGGAGCTTGGTACTTTTGGCAATCTATCCCTGTGCACCCTGATACTTCTTATACGATAGAAAGTAAAATCACTCCCTTTTTTGAGTCCAAACAAAGTGTTTATGGGCTTATTTGGGGCGTACGTGATCTCAATAATTACAATGCTTTTTTGATTAGTAATGAGGGTAAAGCAGCCGTCATGGTTTGCCGAGATGGCAAATTAAACAAAATGGTGAATTGGACACAAGTAAGTTATTACCAAAGCAACCAAACCCATTTACTTTCTATTCGCAAAAATAATGGAAAAATGCACTACTATCTAGACGATAGATTGGTGATGCATACCCCTGTTCTCCCCTTTCATGGAGACTTACTAGGATTTATTATTACAGGAAAAACACGCGCACACATTGACCATCTCATTGTGCATCAAGATAGAGCCATCAACTTGGTAGAAGATTCGTTTGAGGGCTACGAGCGACAAAATTTAGGGGCCAACATCAATTCGCCTTATGCAGAGTTGCACCCCTTGATTACACACGATGGACAACGCCTATTTGTGACCAGAAAAGGACATCCGCAAAATCTAGGTAATGAGAAAAGAGATGATGCGTGGGTAGCACACCAACAAGCCGATGGCTCCTGGGGACCGCTTCAACCTCTAGGGCCACCTTTTAATAATAACAATCACAATCAAATCATTGCCGCCTCTCCTGATAATAATACCTTGCTATTGGGCAATACTTATTTGGCCAATGGACAATCCAAGGGCAAAGGAGTCTCTATCAGTCATCGACAGGCAGATGGCTCCTGGGAAATTCCTAAAGATGTTATTATTGATAATTTTTATACAGACAATCCTATACACAGTATTTATTTGGCTGCCTCAGAACAATTGTTGTTGTTATCACTAGAACGACACGATACCAGAGGGCACTTAGACTTGTATGTCAGTTTTTTGAAGCCCAATGGACATTTTTCGGCACCCAAAAATCTAGGTACCACGATTAATACGCCGTACATAGATGGGACACCATTCTTAGCAGCCGATGGCAAAACCTTGTATTTTTCTTCTGCTGGCCATGGTGGTTATGGCTCTACTGATATTTTTGTTAGTCGTCGTTTGGATGATAGTTGGGAAAATTGGTCCACCCCTCAAAATCTGGGGCCAAAAATCAATTCCAATCGCTGGGAAGCGTATTACAGTACTTCGGTCTTTGGTGACCGCGCTTATTTTGTTTCTACTCAAGGGCCAGACCACATAGGAGCCGAAGATATTTATGAAATCGTTCCTCCTCCATCTGCTCGCCCTACTCCTACCTTTCTAATTAAAGGAAAGGTCTTGGATGTTGTTAGTAAAAAGCCATTGAGAGCTAAGATTTATTATTATAATGTAGCCACAAAAAAGGAGCAAGGAAGTGCCCTTTCAAGTAGTAAAGAAGGGACTTATCAAGTCGTATTGCCGCCTGAGCAATCTTATAATTTTCTAAGCTATTGTGAGGGCTACTACCCTGTAACCAAACGGGTAGAGGTGGGCACAATCAAACAGTCTACTACAAAATATATCGAACTCTATATGCACCCGATAGAAGTTGGGCAAACCATTCCTTTGTCTCAATTGGTATTTGACGAAAGTACCCAAGCTCTAGATCCATACTCTACCCAAACACTGGATCAATTGTTACATTTTATGGAACGCTATCCTCAGATGCGTCTAGCCCTACATAGTAAGACAGCCGAGCAGCGTCAACAAATACAAGATTACCTGTTCCAACAGGGCATTCCTGATAATAGAGTAACCCTAAGCTCCAAGGCTACCAATACGCCTCATTTTAGCATTACCTCTATGGCTCCTACCAACGAGCCTGTCTTATACAGTGGAAATTTTGAAGCAGATTTATCGGGTCAAACCGTTCAGGAAGGACAAATTTTTCGGCTCAATCATACTTACTTTGAGGCAGATTCATCCAATTTCACCGCTCTCACGATCAGAGAATTGCAGCAAGTGGCTACCTTCTTGGCTAAAAACACGACCATAAGTATAGAAATTGGAGGCCATACCAATGGCTTGCCGCCAGATGATTATTGTGATACCTTATCCACCAGACGCGCCCGCCATGTTGTACAGTACTTGATTGCATTGGGAGTCAACCCCAAACAAGTACAGTATCACGGTTATGGCAAACGCCAACCTGTGGCCAGCAATCAAACTCTAAGAGGCCGCCAACGCAACCAGCGTGTGGAGCTTAAGATTTTGTCTACAAAAGAGTAGAGAGATAGCCCACGAAGGACGATCTCTCCAAAACATTACGACCCAAAAAGCAATGTTTAACTCTTTTATTTCATGTATTACTTACAGAACGTAAGTGTAGAACAAAACGTCCATTGGGTTTTATTTTTTGAAGTTGTTTAAAAATGGAATTGTGTTGATAATGAGTACTAATTTGGTTCTAACCGAGCCATAGGCGAGCTCACAAAGTAATCAAGGCACTCGCAAAGCGATCTGCGTGGGTTGTACCTAAAAGGTACAA
>JBGCDW010000186.1:0-17336 GCA_045105775.1 Aureispira sp. | reverse complement strand
ATTGGCCAACATATGAATTACAACAGTAGAATAACTATCCTTATAGAAGTTGTTTAAGAATAGCCTAATGTCGCTAATGAAAGCTAATTTTTTCCTACTCTGCGTTAAAAATTGATTCCATAGCGCTGCTATGAACTAAATTTTTGCCTTGATTAGAATCAAATTATCACTCATTATCAACGCTATTCCATTTTTAAACAACTTCAGTGTAGGTTCTATTCGATTTACTAACCAACGTAAAATTCACCTTATTTTTTCATGAAAAATTCTAGACGCTATTTTATAGCAGGCATTGATACCAATGTTGGAAAAACCATTGTATCAGCCATTGTTACCCAAGCACTTAAAGCGGACTACTGGAAACCGATTCAATCAGGCGATCTCGATCAAAGCGATAGTCTTAAGGTAGCCAGTTTATTGAGCAACCAGCAAAGTCATATACACCCTGAAACATACCGATTGAACACCCCCGCATCACCACATTATTCGGCTGCTGTAGATGGAATTACTATTGACGAACAGCAATTTGCACTGCCCCAAACAGAGAATCACTTAATAGTAGAAGGTGCTGGAGGTTTGTTTGTTCCGCTTAACAATCATTATCTGCTTTTGGATTTAATTCAAGATTTAAAAATTCCTGTATTATTAGTCGCCAATTTTTATTTAGGCTCTATCAATCATACGTTATCTTCTATTGCCGCCCTCAAAAATCGCTCTATTCCTATAGCGGGTCTGATCTTTAATGGTAAAATAACCAACTCCTCCAAAGAGTATATCTTGCAGTACAGTCAAATCCCTTGTTTGGGAGAAATTCCCACATTGTCAACAATCAATAAAGAGATTATTGCTGCACAAGCGGCTGTATTACGCCCACAGTTGCTCCAGTACAACACCGTTTGAGTAATAGGGAATAGATGATTTTACGGGTAGGTTTTCTTTTTTTAAAATAAAAAATTAGACCATCTTACTTTCTGAACATCAATTCATTAAAACATTCAATCATTTTATGGCTTTTAATTTAAATATCCATCACCCATAATATTTTGAGTGCATATTAGCAGAAGTGGTATTCTTGTCAGGAAAAATCAAATTTTGCTTAAGATTAAGGCAATTTTACTCCAAAAAATTGAAACTTTTTAAACGAAACACTCGTTTAAAAAGTACACCGAATGCCTACAAAAAACACAACCGATGAAACAATTAAAAATCACGCAAAAAATTACCAATAGAGATAGTTTATCCTTGGATAAATACCTCAATGAAATTGGCAAAATTGATTTAATTGATTCTGAAGAAGAAGCGGTATTGGCCAGAAAAATTCGTGAGGGGGATGAAGATGCCCTGCACAAAATAACACGAGCGAATTTGCGTTTTGTTATTTCTGTAGCCAAACAATATCAAAATCAGGGATTGCCCCTAGTCGATCTCATCAATGAAGGCAATGTTGGCTTGATAAAAGCAGCCAAACGTTTTGATGAAACCAAAGGTTTTAAGTTTATCTCTTATGCAGTGTGGTGGATTCGCCAATCTATTCTACAAGCGATTGTAGAACAATCTCGTCTTGTCCGTCTACCACTCAACAAAATAGGAACCAACAATAGAATTAGAGATGCGTATCGATCTTTTATGCAAGAGTTTGAACGGGAACCAAGTGCTGCTGAACTAGCTGATGTATTGGGGATTACACAGAAAGAAGTAGAAGTGGTATTGCGTATTTCTGGCAAACACATTTCTGTAGATGCCCCTATTAATAGTGAAAATGGCAGCGATGCCATTACCGTACTGGACACTCTACCTAATAGTGGCTCTGAGGATGCTATTGAAAGTGATCTAATGCACGAATCATTGCAAGAAGAAGTCCGAAATGGATTGGCAAGCTTGTCCCAAAAAGAAGTACAAGTCATCACTGCTTATTATGGTTTGAATGGACAACACCCGATGACCTTAGAGGAAATTGGGGATTGGTGCAATCTTACCAGAGAACGTGTTCGCCAAATCAAAGAGCGCGCCATTCGTCGTTTGAGAAAAGCCAGCAACCGCAATAATTTGCGTTCTTATTTAGGATAAAACACACCTTCTAAGATAGAGAATGCCCTTGCTAAGAATAAATTTAGCAAGGGCATTTTTATTATCAAAAATGAGCCTCTACTCAATTTGTATCAATTGCTGCCCCACATATTCTCCCTGTTCTACGTCTAATACATAAATCCCTGCAACCAAATCACTAACATCCACTTGCTTTCTGTACCTGAATGCTTCTCCCCGCTTCAATCGCACACCTGCCAAGGTACTAATACGATAAGTCCAAGGCTTATCCTGTTCTAAAATTACTTGAAAAGTATGCCTTGCTGGATTGGGTGCAACGGTCAATGACAATAATTGAGGCCGAGGCAAAGTAGTCGTATGTACAAAGGTTACAGAATCAGGATTCAATGCCAAACGCAAGGTTTTTCTACTGACCAATTGATTGGCTTCCATTCCTCCTACTGTATATTTCAGAGTATCATTGATCTCTCCCAGCCCTCTCAAATCCATAGGAAAATTATATCCAAACTCTGCGTTAAACGTATGGTTGGAACGATCATACCAAAGGCTTCGACCCAATGGGGGCACTCCTCCTGTACCATCATAAGCTCGTCCATTATAATTATAAGTCTTATTAGAACCGCCAATCCAGAGCACCTTATTATAAGCCGTAGTTGCAGCCATTCTGTAGCCTCGCTGCCCAGCCCAAGAAAAATTAACCCAAGTAATCTGACTAGGATTATTGGGGTTGATAATCCCTCGTCTAAAATAGGCTTGAATATTAAAACTACCTGCCATAGATGCCCCTCCAAAATAATAAATCGTATCGCCTATAATTGCTCCTGACGCACCAAATGATTTAAAAATATTATCATTGGGTACACTGCTTCCTGCTTGCCAACTATTGGCACTAGGATTATAAATCTGTACATTGGGTACATTGGCAGTATTGCTCCAGCCTGTTATCACATAAATCAAACTATCGCGCCACACTGCTTGCACTTGATCGTCAATAGGCACTGGAATAGGGGCACCATCTGCCAAATAACGATTACTGGCAGGATCAAAAATATGCACTTTGTCTGACGAGGCTTCTCCCCCATTGGCAAATACGTGATAACCTCCAATAATGTATAATTTATCCTTCACACGGCTCGCTCCTGCTGCAATTTTGCCTAAAGTATCGGGCAGAGACGGCAAGGTATCCCAAATATCTGTTTGTGTATTGTACCGATAAGAACGCAAATGAATCCCCGAATACAGTTTGGTGCTGTCTATACCTCCAAAAGTATACACATAAGGCACTCCATTTACAAATCCCTCCACTACAGCATTATTGCTAACGCGTTCTGGCACTGGTGCTTGGGGCGTAATTTGCCAAGATTGGGCAGCTGACTGGATGGCAACCAGACAACACAAAAGGAAAGAGAAGTAGCGCATAAATTATCGTTTATTCCAAAAAATACAAGATACAGCTAATACAAAATAAAACAATAAGCTTGCTTTATTTTTCTGGATATACCCCCAAGTTCAAGATCTCCATAAGTATTAAGTAATTTTTTTGTAAACTCTACAAAATTTGATTATCAAGTGCTTATACAACCTTAAAATAGTTTCCTGTTTTTTTCCTAACATTATCTTAACAAGAATCAGGTAATAATGATAGATAAAGCCTATCTTAGAGAACTAGTAGCTCATTTGGAGCAAACCACCCACAAATTAAATCTCCTCACAATTATACAACTCTTCTAATGGAACCATTTTTCACCAATGACGCGGTTATTTTTGGTTTGTTAATGTTGGTATTAGCAGGTATCTTTTATACAGCCAATCAAGAAACTCCTTTTTGGAAGAAGTTTTATACCATTGTACCTGCACTTTTATTGTGTTACTTTGTACCAGCTTTACTCAATTATCCTTTTGGGCTAATTGCCCCTGAATTTTTTGTAGGAGATGCACTTATAGATTTCTTACAGGCCAAAAATATTATTTTTGAGGAAACATTGCTGCGAAGTTTGTCTTTTGAGGAAATCAAGGAATATCTAGAAAAAATAGGGGTAGATGCCTATGGTTATGGACAATTCATTGAATATAAAGTAGCTCCTTTTACAGAGCCTACTTCGTTTGACATTGAATCTTTGCTCAAGTTTTTAAAGAAAAATGAAATCCCCTTGGAGGGAGTAGATTTGAGCCAACTATCCTTTGCAGAAACGGAAAAGTTTTTGATTGCCAGTGGTGTAGAGGCACAGGGTTATGGCAGTTTCATCCAAAAATCTAAACTCTACTTTGTATCGTCTAGATACTTGCTTCCTGCTTCCTTGGTACTCTTGTGTTTGAGTATTGATTTTAATAGCATCCGAAAACTAGGCCCCAAGGCATTGATTATGTTCTTGGCAGCCACTACTGGTATTATCATAGGTGGCCCCATTGCTTTACTAGTAACTTCTTACCTATTTCCCAACTTATTGAGTGTCAGCCCCGACGAGTTGTGGCGTGGTTTGTCTACGGTAGCTGGAAGCTGGATTGGAGGCGGTGCCAACCAAACGGCTATGAAGGAAATCTTTGAGGTTAAGGATAATCTATTTGCCACTATGATTATTGTAGATGTTATTGTAGCGAATATCTGGATGGGGTTCTTGCTTTATGGAGCAGGAATTTCTGAAAAAATAGACGAAAAACTCCAAGCAGATGCTTCGGCCATTGAAGAACTCAAAGAACGCGTGAGTAGCTATCGTGCAAGTGTTGCACAAATGCCGACCACAACGACCAACTTTTTGCTGGCGGGTATTGGCTTTGGTGGTGTAGCGTTGGCGCATTGGGGAGCAGATGTTATTGTTCCAGCTTTGGGAGCTTACAAGGACACCCTAGAAAGTCTGCGTCTCAACTCTCTCCTATCAGGTTTTTTCTGGCTCATTGTTATTGCAACTACTGTAGGCATTGTTTTGTCCTTTACCAAAGCTCGTCGTTTGGAGGGTGCTGGAGCTTCTCGTATTGGTTCTGTTTTTATTTACATACTAGTAGCTACGATTGGCATGAAAATGAACTTGGGCCAAATTTGGGATAACATAGGGTTGTTTGCCATTGGTATTATATGGATGCTTATCCACGTAATTATACTCCTATTAACCGCCAAAATAATTCGCGCACCGTTCTTTTTTGTAGCGGTGGGTAGCCAAGCCAATATTGGTGGAGCAGCTTCTGCTCCTATCGTTGCTTCTGCCTTTAGTCCAGCATTAGCACCAGTAGGTGTCCTCATGGCAGTACTGGGCTACGCATTGGGCACCTATGGCGCACTTATTTGTGCCCTGATGATGCAAGCTTGTACTTAAGCTTTGGGCAATTCTGTATTATTAAGATCTGGATTCTTACAAACCTCGTCACCTGTTTTTCCACAAACAGAACAGTCTCCTATTTTCGTTTTCAGAAGTGGATTGTTCTGTGCACAAGTGCCTCTAAAATCTTTGCCAACAACAATTTGACGGATATTTATTAATAAAAAAGAAATAAAAGTTATACTAAACACTAATCCAAAAACTGTTAAAAATTGTTCCATGTTACTATGACCATTTTTATAATACCAAACTAAATTAAAAGGAAAAAATCCCCATAAATTCACCCAACAAAGGTACACATCTTATTGATGAATTTACGCTTATTGTCCTACCAAAAATTTGCCATACTCTAATTGAATGTCAACTTGTCCCGACCTTAACATCTCTTTGACAATTGGAGTGGGTGATCTCGATTGTAGCAGTTTTCCCTTTGCTTTTTTCATTCTAACTATCTGCTTTTATGAAAACGCCATCGAATACACTTTTTTTGCTCATCAATAAGATGACTCCTAGCGAAAAGCGTTATTTCAAACGCTTTGGATTGGTTCAACAAAAAAAAGATGCCAATAGATATACCTTACTTTTTGATGCGATTAACGATCAGGATGCTTATGACGAAGCCGCTCTTCTAAAACAATTTAACAAATATGATTTTGTCAATAATTTTTCTGAAATAAAAAAATACCTTTTTGAACAGATCAAAAAAGCATTGCGTAATTATCACGCTCAAAGTTCTATTGATAGTATTTTGTACAAACACCTAAGCGACATCAATATTCTATACCAAAAAGAACTGTATCAAGAATGTGATAAAATCATCAAAAAGGCCAAGAAACTCGCCCAAAAACACGAGCAATTTACCATTCTGCTGTTACTCAATGAATGGAAAAGAAAGGTTTTGCGTGTCAGCCACCATATGACGGGTATGGAGAACTATCTTGAACAAGAAATTTTAGAAGATCAACAATATTTATCGCTCATTCAGCACGAAACAGATTATTACAAAGAAAGTGTTGTCATCACGCTTCGTTTGCGTCAACGAGGGGTGATAGAAAAAAACTTCAAGCCACTGGTATCCCCAAAATTACAAGAACCGCTAACATTTAGAGCCAAGCGTTATGCCTACCTCAAGGATAGTATGGAAGCCTACTTAGAATCGGATGGAACAGGCGTTTTTACGGCTACACAAAATAGCGTAGAGCTTTTTGAGGCCAACCCCCACTTTATAGATGCTAGTCCCAAGGATTACATCATTGCACTGGGCAATATGCTAGACTCTTGTGCCAGCCGTTTGAAGTACAACAATTTATTTGACCAATACATGGAAAAATCGTTAAAAACGCTCAAGAAGCAGAACTTTGATAAAGAGTTTACCGAACGAGAAAAACTATGGATTTACCTCAATCAAACCAAAGCTTATGGCTATAGAGGCTGCTCCAAATCTTTGCACAAAGTTCATCAACGCCTCAAAAAACACTATGCCTACCTTCAAGAGCACTGTTACAAAACAGATGACTTGGATGTTTATGTACATGATAATTTGTTGCGTTCTGCCCTAATCTTAGGCGATTTTTCGGCTGTATTACAAGCGTACAATGCCTTTCTGGAACTCAACTTAGGCGGATACAGAGAAGATTTGCAACTAGAAACGCGTTTGCTGGGCTTGATTCCACATTACGAAATGGGCAATTGGCTCCTGTTAGAAAGCATGGTGCGTTCTGCTCTGCGTTTGCTGCAACGAAAATATGCCCATATTCAACTGGGAAAATTGTTCTTAGAAGCCATCAAAAAATGTATTATCCTACAACAGCAGGGAGATAAAAAAGCGACCCTTCCGATTTGGAAACAATTAAAAAAAGATGCCATAGCAGTAACTCCTCAACGTCGTCTGGCAGATTATGTGTTGTTTATTGGTTGGATTGATAGTCAGCTTACCAATGGAAGCATCATAGATTGTATTTATGAACGCGCGCAAACGGATTATCAAATTTCATAGGCACTATGTTTGTGCAATTAGAAGTTGGTGGAGTCCCCCCCCAACCAATATTGCTTTTACGGAAACATCAGACTAATCAAGTATGTATATCCTATCATTCGTTACCGTTTTCACGCTCTTTTGGAGCACAACAGCGTATGCACAAACACAAGAAATTCTTATCCAATTTCGCAATGTACAGCAAGCCAAAGAAGTCTTGACCAACTTGCGTGTAGCACCTACCTTTCAATATAAAAAATGCCTTTCTGACCGATTACACATTTACTTAGTAGAAAGTCAAGCAGCTCCTATTCTATTGAACCAGTTGCAACAGCATCCTGCTGTAGTTGCTTGTCAATATAATACAGCTATTCAGTGGCGTAATTCCTTGTCCAATGACCCCTTTATTGATCGACAATGGGCATTGGATAGTATAGGAATTCAAGAGGTTTGGCCGACAACTACAGGGGGAATTTCTCCCAATGGAGATAGTATTGTCTGTGGTGTTATTGATGGGTCTTTTTATGTACAGCACGAAGATTTGAGGGAAAATATTTGGCATAATTATGCAGAAATCCCCAACAATGGCTTGGATGACGATCAGAATGGTTATGTAGATGACTTTACGGGCTGGCAAGTAGTTTATGATAATGATCGCCATGATTATGGCCGTTTGAGTAACCACGGCACCGCTGTTTTAGGCATTATTGGAGCCAAGGGCAATAATACAACAGGTGGGTCAGGCATCAATCAACAGATCAAATTATTGCTACTTAGTGCCCATACTGCCACTGAAATCACACGTTTATCCAATGTCATTGAGGCGTATAGTTATCTATTGGACATGAGAATACAGTACAATGATTCGAATGGACAACAGGGGGCTTATGTCGTGGTGGTCAATGCCTCTTGGGGGATTGATTTTGCCAAAGCAGTGGATCATCCGATTTGGTGTGGCCTGTTTGACCAATTAGGCGCAGCAGGTATCTTGAGTGTAGCCGCTACCACCAATAGTGCCGTCGATATTGATAAGGAGGGTGATATGCCTTGTACTTGCTCCTCGCCCTACTTGATTGCAGTAAGTGAGAATGATCGTACCCAAACGCCCAAAGCAGGTTATGGCAGACAGCATATAGATTTGTTTTCTATTGGTCAAAATTACACCACTCGTTGGGATAATCGCTATGGAGAATTTGGAGGCACTTCGGGGGCTGCACCACATGTTGCAGGAGCCGTTGCCTTGCTGTACAGTTATCCCAATAACGACTGGGGACTGCTTCAAAAAAACGATCCAGCCGCCGCCGCTTTACTCCTCAAACAAAGTATATTGCTGGGCGCAAATCGCAACCAAAAATTAGTTAATTCGGTTGCAGGAGGAAGTTTACACATAGGTCAGTCCTTTCAAAAGCTACGCAATTATTTTGAACGCCCCAACAGCACAGGCTTGTTGGCCATCTTTCCCAATCCCACGCCCGATTGGGTGACAATAGAACTGGCCAGTGCCACAACGGGCAAACATGCTTATGCCTTGTACAATACTACAGGACAACTGGTAAGGCAGGGCCATTGGTCTTATGACATCGCCAGCACGCGTTATTGGCAACTCTGGATGGGCGATTTGTCAGCAGGTGCCTATCGTTTGGTGGTCCAAATAGAAGGGCAATACTATCAACAAATTATCCTGAAGCGATAGGGTACAGATACGCTGTTCCTTTGTTTTTGGGTAAATCCCTGTGGTGCTTGTACCCACCATTTCTAAACAAAAATCAACTACGGTAACTTATTTTTTGTTATCTAAGATGTTTGTCAAATAAATACCCTACTTTAGAAAGGTTTTAAGCTTTTAATACGCTATGGATTTTCTACTCATCTTATAATTATTATTTTTCCAATATGGATGGTTTGATGATTAATGAACATACGATTTTACAAATAGGGGAAGACTGGCTACAATTGAGTCAACAGCCCTGTGATTTTGAAGAACGCTTTGATTGGTTGGCAGGGCTGCTATCGATTATAGCGGGACAAACAACAGAGCTGTGTGAAAATTGTTACCAGCATTTGGTAGAGTATCCTCCTGAAAAATATGAAACAACGCATATTAACTATCAGGTCGTTACGTTCATTTGGGCAGAGCAAGCCAAGTTGTTTTTGCTTTTGTTGCGTGATTCGCTCTTTGAACAACAAAAAGCTTCCTTATTGTGCCGCGATGGTTTAGTAGAGCAGACACAATTACACGATTTGTGGCAGCAAACCCAAGAGACGCTGCACCTTGCGCTCAATCAATTGCAACAAAAAGCACAACGCAGTCTACAACCTCATGATAATGTCAAGCGTGCCAAAACATGGAAACACCAGCTCAACCCTTGGCCTGTTTATAAAAAACAACTCCTAACGATTGTAGAGCAGGCAGGAGAATTGAGAAAAGATCAACTCACATTAGATGCGATTCAACAAGTTATTGAAGAAATTGAGGACTTGGTAGCATCTACTGTTGACCGTTGTTTTGTAGATTTAAAAGCGGATAATATTATCGTTGATACGGTCATTGATCTCGTGCTTCATTCGGATCTAAAACCATCTAGAAAACTCTCTAATATCCATGAAATAACGAATAAGATTAACAATGTATCCTACATTACTCCTTTCAAGCAACGATTGGATTTTTTATTGAATCCTTTTCAGATAAAAGTAGAGCCTAGTGTTGTCATTGAGCAAGGCATGCTCCAACAACGCGCTTTTGCTCCTCAAAAAAATATTACCGATTGGTTCGAGTCTGAAATTTATCCGCTCTTATATGAGGTATGGGAAATTACCGAGCAGGGAACGACTGGACTGAGAATGCTTTTGCTAAATATGACCAATAGATTGGATATTTTGCAAAAAGAGCGTCCAGATGATATATTTGAGCAATCCAATGGGCTTATCAAACCATTGCAAACCTTTCAAAAGGATTTGGTGACTATTGGAAACCAAATTCATGATCTCATCAAACTCATCCATAAGCGCGTCAATGAAGAGTTGATGGTGAGTTGTTTGTTTGATACTAATAAATACTTCTTGGCGGTCTCCTTACAATCTAGCCTCAATAGACGTATTTGGAATGATGAAAATGGACTTTTGGCCAGAAGTCAACGCTGGTTACAACAAAAACGCACAATTATAGAGCAATACTGGCAACAATTCCGAAACAACCAAGAGCTGAGTGTTTCGGAACGCATTGCACGCTGTATACAGAGTCGTCAAGGGGATCCCAACAATCGTCATTATGCCAATATATTTTTGACAAAAGGATATGTAGGAGAGGCGTTTATTGTAGGAAGAGAGGTAGAGTTTGAGCGTTTTGAGCAATTGGTTAGCAATTGGCGAGCAGGTTTTAGAGGTTCTGTTTTGTTGACAGGCGATCGTTTTTCGGGCAAAACTGTTTTTGGTGAAATTGTAGCCCGACGGTTCTTCCCCAATAACTTTCATAACATATCGCCCAACACCCCCCTAACTATTCAAGGGCGAAAAATGCAAACCAGCCACGATCTAAAGGAGGTCTTGGAGTTTGTGTGCAAATACAGTGTTCACACCAAACCCATGCTTTGGTTGGATGATTTGGAAACTTGGTGGTCCAATAAAATTCCTTTCTATGAGAATATGCACCATTTGATGGAATGTATTGATGCCTACTCTAGTCGTATCTTTTTTGTGGTGTCTATCAATTCCAAAGCACAGCAGCAATTGAGCAATTACAGCAATACTGCACGTATCTTTCAAGCTGAAATAAATTTGAATATACTGCCCAAAGCTGCGCTACAACAGGCCATTGCGATTCGCCACGGTGCCACTCAAAAAAAATTGGTAGACAAAAAAGGAGAACAACTCCAGCCCAAAGCATTTAATAGTTTGGTAAATCGCATTTATAATGAGGTGGCGGGCAATGTGGGAGAGGCACTTTTACACTGGGCCAATGCCATTTATTATATTGATGATAATACCGTAGAGTATCACAAAGATACCTACAAACCCTTGCCAAGTTTTATGAATGCGGAATCATCGCTCATTTTGGGCTTATTACTGCGGCATAAACGTGCCAATGAATACTTAATTAGACACCTACTGGGAGCCAAACCTTTTGAGCTTCGTTATGCTACGGTCATTCGTCGTTTGCTCACTGTTGGTGTATTGAGCCGTCAATTAGATGGTTTTATTGAAATAGAAAATACTATTGTCAACGATCTAAAACAATTGTTGAATGAATAATTCGCCTTTTACGGATGCCTCAGGACTATCTAGTTGGTCTTCTTTCTTGGTCATGGTATTGGCTGGGGTGTTGTTGTATTTCTTACTATCTTTTTTGAGAAAGCAAATTTCACGTTTGCCACTTACGTTCAAAGCACAAGATCGCTGGAAAAATTCTTTGCGTCAAATACTACTCCTATACGAGTTCTTTTTTGTGCTTGTAGTAGGGAGTTTATTCTTACTCATTAATCCCTTGTGGCATGGGCTGATTGTTTTCTTTTTGTTGTTGATAACTTTTCCTTTGTTACGCAATTACTTGGTTGGACGTTTGCTTTGTTTTGACCGAGATTTCAACACGGGCAAACGGATTAATATCAAAACGATCAAAGGTGTTATCAACCACCTAAATCGCCTGGGTGTTTATGTCAATACCAACAATGGCATGCAATACTTCAATTATATACAACTCCAACAAGAGGGATTTAGTATAATGACGGATAGCAGCATGGAAGAATACTGTGATCTCAATATTAGTGTTCCACAAGGCCGCTCGATCAATGCTCAGTCGTTGTTGTACCAACTCATGGGAGTGCCTTATCTAGATAGTGGTTACAAGCCCATTCTTATACACAACGACTCGGATACGGTTTTTCAAATTCGCGTCTTGATTCGCAAAGGCAACCATCGCCGCGAGCTTTTACAATTGATCGAAGACTGGGGCTATCAATGCCAGCTTTCGCACTAAATTTACTAATCAATTTCCTTTTAATAGTTTACAACTACCACATCCAATATGGAATTTTTTAGCTCTTATAATATTATTATTTTGGCCTCTTTGGTGGTCATTTTGTCTTTTTTCTTTGGCGAGCTCTCCAAGAAAACCAATGTCCCCTCTGTATTGATGCTCATTCTATTGGGTATTTGTTTAAAATTGGGTGGAGATACCATGCAATTGCAATTGGACAATCAATTTGATTCTGTTTTAGAAATTTTAGGCATTGTCGGACTAATTATGATTGTACTAGAAGCAGCACTAGAATTAGAACTCAAACGAGAAAAGCTCTGGCCCATTCTTCAGGCTTTTGGTATCGCATTAGTTGGCTTACTGCTCTCTACTTGGGTGGCCGCACTGATACTAGAGTACTATGTGAGTATGTCTACAGAAGCCGCTTGGATTTATGCCACCCCCTTGTCTATTCTTTCGAGTGCCATTATTATTCCGAGTGTTACTTCTATGAGCGAGAGCAAAAAGGAATTTCACATTTATGAGAGTACGTTTTCGGATATTCTGGGCATTATGCTGTTTTATTTCTTAACCGCACAGGCCGAATCGGCAGGACATGGTTCGGGCTTGGTAGGTTTCTTTGGCAATGTGGGCTTAACCATTGCCGTCTCCTTTATTGCCAGTTATATACTCATTTTTATTTTTCAGAATATCAGCAGCCATGCCAAACTATTTTTACTCATTTCGGTGTTATTGCTGCTGTATGCTATTGGTAAGAAAATGCACTTATCCTCGTTGATTATAATCCTTATATTTGGCCTAATTATTGGCAACATGCAGCTGTTCTTTAGAGGGCGTTTTAGCCAATGGTTGAAGCTTGAAAAAGCCAATCTTATTTATGAAGATTTGCATGTTATTACCATAGAAACCGCCTTTGTAGTCCGTACCTTTTTCTTTGTCATTTTTGGGTTAACAATTTCTATCAGCTCCATTTTTGATCCGAGTGTTGCTATTGTTAGTCTCTTGATTTTATTGTCTATCTATTTGATACGTTTCATTTTATTGCGCCTCACTATTGGCCGAGATATTATACCACAGTTATTTGTAGCACCTCGTGGATTGATTACTATTTTATTATTTTCTACGATTCCTGCCGAGCTTGAAGTCTCTAATTTTGAACCAGGTATCTTACTCTTCATTATTATGGCTACCAGTATTATTATGACCATTGCAATGGTATACGATAAGAGCCGAAAACAAAAAGCATTAAACAATGCTAATAATGTAGCAGTGGGCTACACCAAATGGACCGCTCCCACCATCAAAACAGAAGAGCCAACTGTTGAAGACTCTTAAGTGTTTTTTAAACTCATTTTTTTATTTTTTATAATAAAATTTTCACAAACTCAACCATTCTAGATTGACCCCACGAGAGGCTCTTGTGTATTCAATCAATGGGGTAGTATGTCCTTACCAAAGGGCATATTACTAAGCATAAACTATTTGAACTGTATGAAATTATTTTTATCCACCATTCTTTTATTGTTACTATTGAGCATTACAGCTCAAGCACAGTACAAAGCTGTTACGTTTGATTATGAAAAAGTAGTTTTTGGTGAAAACCAACCCTTGCCTGCCGAATCGCACATTATGCTTCAAGGCGAAGTAGAAATGGCTATACAAATCGTTGAGATTGATATATTTGACCACAAGGGCAAAGAAAATCGGTTGCCACTCTATACCAATAAATGGAAACGCTCCAACAGTTCTAACAATAAGGTATTTATGTTGCCTATCAATTTTAGATTGAAAAACAATTCAGAATATGATTTCAAAATAAAGTACTACACTAGTATTAACAGCCAAGAACAAACAGTACTCAATAAAAACATCAAAAACTACTTGGCACTTTATCTGGAACAGGTTATTGTGATCAATCGCAATAATCTGAATCTGAAGCAAAGTGAAGCACAGATTATGCGTAGTTTGAATGGAATTGTGTACAAAGGACTCAAATTCCACAAAAACCATCTAGATATTTCTTTTAGTGGGTTTTCTGAATTGATAAAATTAAAGTTGCAACAAATCAAAAAAGCTAACCTTCAAAAAGGCAAAGCACTCTTTCAAGACAAAGATAAAAACGCGGCCAAAATAGCCTATCGCGATAAATTACTTGTTGAACTCGAAACCATGCTCCATACAGAATTGGATCAGTACATGGATATGGCTTGGTACAAACTAGCGGATAATAAGTATGTAGACAACTACAGTACAGAAAAAGGCAAACGTACCATCAATCTACAAGCGGGTTTTGGTGGTGCGTATTTGAGTAGCAGTGCTCAAAGTATAAGCCTTGGAGCTGCCCCCTTTGCAGGCTTTGCTTTTCCGCTAAGTCAACGCCCCAAAAACAGTAAATTTTTGAGTAACTTGTCTATCATTTTTGGCTTGTTTATTTTAGATTTTGAAGGCCCTAATAACAGCCGTTTTAGTGGCCCCATTTTTAAACGTCCAACTTATGTTGGGGCAAGTTATAAGCTCTTCCGATTTGTTCACCTCAATGCAGGCATTACCTTTCTGGAGGATGCCAGCACAGCAGGGCAACTAGCTGGTATTGAAAGCAATGTATTTATCCGCCCATTTGTTGGTGTCAGTGCTCAAATCAACCTTTGGGTAGATTTTAGCAAATAGACCTTTTGTAAGTTGTTGACAACTAAATTAGACTAGTTGTTGACAACGTATAAGCACCTGACCAATCACTTGCACTATTCTGTGTAGACCTTTCGATTTTATGGTAAAACTAGTTTTTGCCCTTTAAATAACTTATCTTTATACTATAAATAAACATTATATCATGCCACACCAACAAATGAATATCAAAACGTTTGAGGCCGCTTTTAAGGAAGACTCCAACGCTGTTTTATTAGATGTAAGAACACCTGCCGAAGTAGCAGAAGGCCACCTAGAAGGTGCTCTAGTCATTGATTTTTTGGCCAATGATTTTGAACAAAAAGTAATGCAATTAGATCCTCAAAAATCTTATTATGTTTACTGTAGAAGTGGTAAGCGAAGTGAGAATGCTTGCAATTTGATGAGCCAAAAGGGGTTTGAGCAAGTCACGAATCTACAAGGAGGTTACTTGGCGTGGGTACAGTAATGATTCCTAACTTAAATAGATAGATCCAATACCCAAATCTTATTATTAGGGCATTGAATCCATCTACACAATTACAATATTATGTTTGGCAAAGGTTCTAAATTATACAGCATTTCTCGATTTAAATGTCCACGTTGTCATGAAGGCGATCTTTACAAAACGTCTCTATCTTCTATGCAGGGAATTTACAACATGCACGAGGAGTGTCCCCATTGTCAGCAACGATTTGAGATGGAGCCTGGCTTCTACTGGGGAGCGATGTATATTGGCTATGGCTTAAGCTCAGGCTATATGCTCACGGCTATGGTTATTTGTCTTTTTGCATTTGGCTTTACCGTCAACCAAAGTTTTGCAGCAGCCATTGCAGGAGGGGTCATTATTGTTCCACTGATAGCGCGCTTGGCTAGAGCCATTTGGATTAATATTTATGTCAAATACAAACCACAAGCCGCCAATAAGCCAGAAACGGCCAAAGAGCAATAGTAGTCCACACACCATAAAAAAGGGCTGGTAGAATATGTAATTCTACCAGCCCAAATTATTTCAAATACTTACTACAGCTTAAGCACCAGTAGTATCATCATTTTTCTCTACATCAATTTTGATCGTTTCTTTGATTTCGATTTTCTCTTCTTCTGCTAATAAACCCATTTCGCGCTTTAGATCATCCAAAGCAGCACTTGAAGTCAAAGAAGTATCATTCAACGCATCATTGATTTCCTCATCAATGCTTTTTCCCTCTTCGGCCATCTCACCATAAGCATCAGACAACGCTTCTTGTTCCTCTACTTTTTCTTTCATTTTTTCTAGCATAGATAAGGTGCTGCTAGAATCAATATTGGCCAATTGCTTGTTGAGTTTTCCTGTAGCTTTGCTGACTTTGTCGCGAGCTTCCAAGGTTTTGAGTTCGTTTTCCCATTTTGCAATTTGGCTTTTGAGGCTACGGATTTTGGTTTCCATTTTAGAAACCAAGCTTTCAAATTTTTGCTGGTTGGCAGCAGCTACTTGGTACAGCTTCAATGTTTCTTCGCGGCGCGCCATAGCTTCTGATGCCAAACGATTGGCTTCTCCTTCGTCTTTGCGGCCATCCATGCCCATTTGCAACAACGCTTTTGCTTTTTTCTTATAATCTTCGGCTGCTTCCTTGTGGTTGTTGGCTTCACGCTTAGAACGAATAGCCGTTGCCTTTACTTCTGCCAAACTCTTCAAGCTTTCGTCCATATCTTGCTTAAGATCACGGATTCCTTGTTTTGTCATGGTAATAGGGCGTTCCAACTTATCTACTGCCGCGTTGGCTTCTGCTTTTCCTATTCTAAATAATCTTTTAATAAAATTCCACATAACTGATATAATAGTATTTGTTAGTTTACAATTGATTGCATGTTATAAAGTTAAGCATAGGCATTAGTTGGCCCAACTCAACAATTCATCGGTATTTTCTACTAAGGCCATTGCCAAAGCATTAAGAGAACCTTCCAATTCATTAGAATCTAAATTCTCCAATTGTAATGTATCTCTAAATAATAATTTGTCCCCATCTTCTGTGAGTACAAAAGCACCATGCACTACTTCGCGATTCATCTGGAGCAATCGCTTATAAGCACCTGTATTGCCATCGGCCAAATCCAAAACATGTTGCTCAATAACCAAAATTTCTCCCTCACATTCCAACATAGTATTTACTAAACCATTGTCTGTATTCGTAATTACAAATAGGCCATCCTCTTCATTTTCTGCAATGATATCGTGTCCCATTTCTAATAAGTAACCTTTTACTTTTTCTAGATGCTCTGACTTCATAATGTTTTATTGGATTTCTTTAAAATAAAAATGTATGCACTCTATGAAGTTGTTTAAGAATAGCCTAATGTCGCTAATGAAAGCTAATTTTTTCCTACT
>JBGCDW010000185.1:0-9566 GCA_045105775.1 Aureispira sp. | reverse complement strand
ATTTTGCTTATAATGGGCTTCTAATGCTGCTGTATTGCTGGTCAGCTGCCATGTACTGCCCGAATTATTGAGCAACTGGTCAAACAGTTCTGCGCCCGTTAGTTCTTCCTCCAAACCACTCAAAAGCTGCTGCCACTCTTCATAAAGGCTGGCTACTATGGGTAAATTAGTTCGGTATCTAGCTATTCTAGCTGCAAAAGCTTTAACATCAATAGCAACATCACCATGAGTATTCTTTGTATCCTCAAAAAGTAGCTCCATTTCCGTTCGCCATTGCAATACAGCATTGGTAAAATTGCTACAATCAATATCCTCCTGCTCGGTAGTTGGAGTATGGCTTGATTGTGCTTGTTTTTTGGCTTGGGCTTTTCAACAGCAACTAGGCATTTTTCTAAATTGGGAAAAGAGGGCTGCGGAAACTCAATATCATAAGGCTGTAGTGCTGCTACTTGTTTTTTGTATGCCTTAAATGTTACAGCCAAGCTCTTAATCATTGGTGTATTTTGACGAATGCCTTTTAGATTGGTTTTGAAGGCTTGATCTAGCTCTTGTAATTCTGCTTGTATGTTTACTAATTTTTCTACTAAATCTTGGTCAGGATTTTTCATGGAATAAAGCGTTGTAGGTCGTGAGTAAGATACATTAGAGGTTGGTTGTGCTGTTGAGTGGCTTGTGATACAGCTTAGTAATAATATAAACCAGTAGAGCCAATAATAGTATTGCATAATTTCAAAATGATATTTATGCCTGATATTTCTTAAAATTTCAAATTGATATTGAGCGCAGGCATAATGGGCAATTGATTGATTCGACGATATTCAATACGGTCAAAGTAGAAAATATTGGCTCTATCATACGCATTGGTCACACTAGCTGCAATCGTTAATTTGCTTTGCCCAATCAAATCTAACGTATACTTGAATGATACGTCCAAACGGTGATAGAAGGGCAATCGTCCTAAATTGATTTGATCTTCGTAAAGCACGCCCAAGTTGGTATTAGGTTCTGTATTGTCGGTAAGATAATTGGTATTAATGCCATCCAAGAACGTTTGATTGGCATAAAAACCTTGTGTGCGCGTAAATGGAAATCCTGAGCCCATATTCCAACGAACGCCTATCTCAAACGGATACATAGTTCTGTTTTGGACATTTTCTCTAGGCGATTCTTTCAATTTGCCAACTCTAAACTGATAAGATCCTACAAAATTGACATTGTGACGACGATCAAAATGAGCAAAAAACTGCTGCACCCCATCATCTCTTGTCACGTATCCCAAGGAGTAAGAAGCATATAAATACAGTTGTTTATTATCATAAGTAGCCGAAAAATCTACTCCATAGGCATCTCCTGTCTCTGCTATAAAATTACGCGACTGCCCATCGTCTGCTGTTCTATTTCGATTAAGTGAAATAATTTGAGGAAAATGCTTGTAATAAGGCTCTACATTGATGGTCAGGTTGCGCAATACATCAACTTCAAAACCTCCAATAGCATGAATAGAAGTTTGCAAGCTACTGCGTGTTTTTTCGTAAAAACGATCGCCATTGCTACTGGTTTTTAGACGATAAACCCCATCATCTGGCCCTCCCAAAAATCCTACAAATAAATTAACAATATCCCGCTCATCTACAGAGGAAATTAAGTTTTGAGAATACATGCCACCAGCAGCCTTGAAGCGCAAGAAATCGGTGATATTCCACTTGAATCCCAAGCGTGGTTCTATAGCAACCTCCCCCAAAGACGCATAAGCTTGCAAGCGAACACTTGGCTCAATCACTACCGTCCCAAAACGCCCTTTGAAATGGGCAAACATAGCTGCTTCAAAATTAGTTTGTGGCCCATTGCCACTTCCTTGGGTAATGTTACTAGTTCCTGTAGAGTATTCAAAAGCAGTTGTAATACTATTCAATTCTACCCCAAAACTAACCACTCTGGATTTTGGCAAGTAATAATTTACATTCAAGTTTCCATTAAAATTGCCCACATCACTACGGCGAATTTTGCTGCTATTGCCTTGCTCCTGAAAATCAGAGCCATAAATAGAATAAGCCAATACGCCACTCAAGGCCAATTGTGCGCCATTAGGCACAATTCTAAAATCCAATCCACCACCACCAGCATTCCAATTATAAGCGGCCAAATCTACAAAATCTACATCATCATAATGATAAAAGCCAAATAGATTGATACGGCTACCATTGCCTGCATTGAATGACAACTTGGCGTGTGCATCTGTAAAATTGTAGGGCAATACGCCTTGGTCGTTGGCATAACTGTATAACAATGGAGAAACTTCTCTGAGATAAGAATGCTTCACGGTCATCAAGAACGACAAACTAGAGCCATTCTCTTGTAGCTTTACCAAGGGGCCTTCAAACAATCCTTTTACTACAAAAGGATTGACATTGACCATTCCAGCAAAACGTTTTTTATTTCCTTCCCGTGTCTTAATATCAACTATGGCCGAAGAGCGGCCACCATACTTGGCACTAAACCCTCCCGTATAGACATCCGCACTACGAATGGTTTCTGTTTCAAAAACAGAGAAAAAACCAATAGAGTGAAAGGCATTAAACAGGGTCATTCCATCTAGTAAAATTCGATTTTGAACAGGAGCACCTCCCCTAATGTAGAGCTGGCCGCCTTGATCGCCTGTAGAGACAATCCCTGGAATAACTTGTAAGTATTGGGCAAAATCGGCTTCACCACCTGCAGCAGGAATACGATTAATATCCTTGGGCGTAATGCGTACTACCGAAATTAGTACATCATTTTGGGCAGCAGTTCTATCTGCATCTACTTCTACCACAGGCCCTCCCACGGCAGTTTCTTTCATAAATATGGTTTGGTTAATCATTTTCTTTCCAACAGTAATATCTATTGCAACAGAATCATAACCTAAAAATTTAACAACCAAGGTGTATTCTCCAGGAGGCACTCCATTAATAGAATAATCTCCATTGATGTCGGTAGCAGCACCATAATCTAAAGATAGATAAGCCAAAGCCCCAATCATGGGTTCTCCACTTACCTCATCATAAATTGTTCCACGAACCCCTCCATTTTTTTGAGCTTGAGCATACTGACTAAACAGAAAGAAGGTCATCAATAACAGACCTAGTAACGATGTTTTCATTGTTGTTAATAGACTTCTTTGAGGATTGTCCTCATAGATAATAATGAAGAGCAATACCTAAGGTAAAAGAATGGTTAATCATGAGCGGAGCCAATATGCTCCTTTATGTATACTGAGTGTGGGGAACAATCAGTAGTGAAGGTAGGCTTTTTTGAGTAGTTTGTAAATTTATCACTCACTAATCTTTCCTTTTAAGGGCGCGTTCATAAGCTTTAATCCATGCTTTACGACGTTTTTTATCGATCTTTTTTTGCTCTTGTATCAATAGGATTTCCTTGTAATACAAGTATTGATTGGTTACTTGATCGTATAACTCTACCTCTTTCCATACGATTTCTACAGGAGTATACCAATAGGGTTCTATGCCTCGCATAAATCTTGTAGAACCATCAAATTCGTGCATCCAAATAAAATTATCGGCTTCATTATCGGCATTAATAAGGGTAAATATAGGAAACTGCTGGTTGGTATTTAGTTGATATAATAAGCCTACACTGCTTTTGTTCTTCATCTTTACTTCCTCAAGCTGGCTGGCCGCCAATCCCTTGGTTGCTTGACGAAAACTAACACAGCTTCTCGTTAGTTCTTGTTCTAAGTACTGTGCCAAGGCAAACATACTGCTGTCATGATCTAAACTTGCTCCATGTTCTCGCATTACTCCAGAAAAATTCACATACAATCCTTCCTCCAAACAACTATCTACTAGTATAGTTATGCGTGGCCCTTCCAATTCACTCAAAGAATGAGCAGACAGACAATTACAAGCTCCCTTTAATGCTTCTTTGGTCGCTTTTTGGGCTTGTACAAGAGCTACAAGTTCCAACAATATTACGAGTGTTAAACAAAAACGAATCATAAGAGCAAGATTTGTCAAGTATTGATGTTGAGTAGTCTTAAAACAATTATTGAACTAAAAAATAAATTCTATTCATCAATTTTTAATTAATGCATCTGATTTTTGAATGAAAAAAAAAAATAAATCTATCTTTAATATAAAATACTGTGGCAAGATAAACTACAGATGGCAAGATGCTTTACCGTATCTTCGTCTTGTGCAAAATTGAATATCAAATCTATGACTATTCTTTTTTTTATTAAATTACGACATTTAGACCTAAAAAATGAAACAATTATTATTATTATTCACAAGTTGTTGTCTTACGCTATCACTATCCGCACAACAACAAATCTTTACCAAAGCCCAAGTAAAGGAGATCAAAAAATTTATCAAAAATGCTGCTGGGGTTTACAACAACAAAGCACAGGCTGACACTACAAAAAATCCACTTTTACGGCTATCAGAAATCCGAACATTTCGCATTTGGACACACAAAAAAAAGGAATATTGGGTGTCTATAGGCTGGTATCAACCTGGTGTTCCAGAGCAGCCTATGGGCGAAAAAATCTTTCATATCAAATCCTTTGAAGATGGCAAATTTATACTGGATTGTTATTCTTGGAAGGATCCAACCAATGAAGCACTTTTATTGCAATGGCTCAAAAGACATCCGTACAAACAGCAAACCAAAGATGCCTTGGTACATGATGGCTGCACCAATTACTTGATAAAAACAGAGCAAGGTAACTATGAACTCAAAACATTAGAAGGTGATATTTGCAATTTCAACAATCCTGTAGCTCCATTTGATGGGCTATTTTTTCATTTTATTTTTGGAAAAAATGGCAAGAAAATGAACATTCATGATATAAATTACAAGGATAAAAAAGTTATTTTTCACTATATAGATGCTCCTATGCGCATGATAAAGCTAAAATAGGAGATACCCAAACATTTAAAATATGTCATTATAGCGTACCTTTTTTTTCTATTATTGGCAAAAAAAATCTATCGTGGCAAGAATAGATCAACTACATTTGTGTCATGTTAAGGTTGTTGATACAACTTCATGATAAAGTTAGTGTTGGCATCTGCTCTACAATATAACTGTTAGGAAAATTTTATTTGATATTGGTCTCACATATCATTTCGTTTTTAGCAATCCCTATTTTTTCCTTCATGTATGACAACAGTTCCTGTACTAGCAGATGCCTATTTTTACTACTTTCTAAATAAAAAAACCTGAATAAAAAATTAGCACTACATACACATTGTTGCCTTCTCCCAATGCGCTCACCTGAGATTAATTACTCAAGTAGCGCATTTTTTTTGCCTAATTTCCGCCCATATACACAAGGAACCAATTCTCGTTTTTAGGTTTTTAATAATAGAATCATCTGCAAACAGGATTTTAGACGTATCTTGTCATAAATACTACCTGCTGTTTAGCCATTATTAATGCAGCAATATTTGTTATTTTACTTCTTAAGAACTTCTTTGGTCTATGTTTTACAAGTTTACAGCTCCTATTTTAGAGTTTAACAATCCTGTTTTATACGCCATTCCATTTTTTGTATTACTCTTGGGATTAGAATGCTATCTCAATTACAAGGATCGTACAGAACATTACAATTGGAAAGATTCTGCCGCAAGTATCAGCATGGGCTTAGGTTCTGTTTTTATAGATTTACTGAGTAAATCCATTGCCTTTTGGTGCTTTTTTTACCTTTATAATAACTATGGCATTTTTAAAGAAACCTTGTCTTATACCCTATTAGGGTGGATATTGTTATTCTTTTTGGATGACTTCACCTTTTATTGGCACCATCGTTTATCGCATCAAATTCGATTGTTGTGGGCGGCTCATGTCAATCACCATTCTTCTGTTTATTATAATTTGAGCACAGCACTTCGACAGAGTTGGTCAGAGGTATTTTACAAATATTGGTGGTATTTGTGGTTGCCTTTGTTGGGTTTCCCTCCATTGATGATTTTAACACAAATTTCCATCAATCTCATTTACCAATTTTGGATACACACCAAGCGTATCAACCGTTTTCCAGCTTGGTTCGAATTTATTTTTAATACCCCAGCACATCATCGCGTACACCATGCCAAGAATGTACGCTACTTGGACAAAAACCATGCAGGCATTTTAATCATTTGGGATCGTTTGTTGGGTACTTTTGAATTGGAAGCCCCCAATGATCCTGTAGAATTTGGGATTACCACCAATATCAACACATACAATCCTTTGCATATCGCTACGCATGAATTTGCCAATCTAGCCAAAGATGTCAAGCACGCCCCCACTTGGAAAGCTAAACTATGCTACTTGTTTCTTCCCCCTGGATGGAGCCACGATGGCAGTACCCAAACTGCGGCAGAGATGCGCCAACAAACGCCCCCTAATTTTATCCACTCTGAAGCAAACAAAACATGAGTCTTTTATTGTTAACATCAACATGGGGAGAATTCTTAGTACAGGTGGCTAAGAGTCCTCAAAACTATGTCTTTTGGCTTATTATCTTTCTGGTGGTACTCTTTATGCTTTCCAGATTGCGCAATATTATGGAAGAGCGTGGAGTAAACCGAGCCATTTATATTTCTCGTGGTTTTGTGGGCACTTTTATTGCCTTTGTAGTCACTCCCATTGTCTTTTATCTGATGCTCAATGTAGTAGCAATGGTACATGGCATCCACACTATTGACATAAGTTTTTTGGCCAAGTGGTTGACGCTGACGGTTACCTCTTATTGGTGGCTGCTCAAGTGCTTTTTTGGTGCCGTTGATGTGGTCAATGCAGAGCAATTGTATAGTTTGGATGCAGTCGTTCGGATTTTGTGGATTCTGCTGCCTTTCTCTTTCATTTGGCTGCGTGTATCCAATACCCGTATTGGGAAATTGTTTCTAATTCCTATTATCATTGGCACACTCGTCATCACCCGTTACAAAACATCGCCTCCCACTTTTATTACAGAAAGCGAAGGCATACTAGAGCGAATCCCGGGCCTAAAATGGTTGAAGGCCAGTGAAGATGCTCCCGAAGGTGCAGGACAAGCAATTTTGGATGCCAATAAACGCCGAATTGCAGCTGCTGGTCTTATTATATTAATCATAATAGGTTTTAGTCTAGGTTTTCAAGAAAAACGACGCATTATTGGTTTGCTCTTGGCCTTAATTGGAATAATGGGACTGGTACTATTTGCTCCCAATGAAAATAAAAAAGAAATCCCCGATGAACACCATGAAGATTACCATACCAATGTAGATAGTTTGGTGATGCTCATGGATAGTATTCAGGCCGTTAATCCCAAAAATTTAGAAATTTACTACCTCAGTCAAAAAGTTTCAGCCGCCTATGAAGCCCGTATAGTTATGGGCGAAATCACCAGCTTTCCAGATGAACTCTGTGAACGATACAATTCTTATTTTTATGATTGGTGCAAGCAGTAACAATTTTAGTTGGTGGGCTATCGTTTTTTTTGTATTATCAACAATAGAACATTTCTGGCAAAACAGTGGTGTGCTCAACCCCCACTTCATAAAGTTTAACACTTTTGCAAAAAAATTATGAAGTATTATTCAATGTCACTTTGTAAACTCCATTCATGGGTAGAAAACCTTTAGACAAAGAACGTGTAGATGATCCAGATGTCAAGGAAGCTTGGATCAAGGAATTATCAATCCTTTACCTTCAACATGGTTTAGGAAAATTTACTATGGATAAAATCTCCAAAAAACTCGCCATTAGTAAAGCAACACTCTACAAATATTTCTCCTCCA
Source organism: Aureispira sp. (assembly GCA_045105775.1). Taxonomy (GTDB): domain Bacteria; phylum Bacteroidota; class Bacteroidia; order Chitinophagales; family Saprospiraceae; genus Aureispira. The sequence goes on along the minus strand of JBGCDW010000185.1, from coordinate 1,803 downwards.
AAGAAGAAATCATTGATGCAGTGGTACAATACAAGACCCAAGAAATTGTTGCCTTTGAGGAACTCCTTGCAGATGATAACATTGACTTTACTGCTCGTTTTTTTGACATCATCAAGACGGCTTCTATTCTATTGGCAGAAATATCGGGACAATTCTTACACGATACCAAGCTCAAACATCCAGAATTGTTTGACAAAATGAATGCCTTTAGCGACAGAGCGTTGTACGCTGCTGAAAAGTTTTATCAACAGGGGATAGAAACAGGTGTTTTAAAAGATTTGGATCCCAAGATTCTTGCCCTAACAGACAAAATGTTTATCCAAGCGGTCTCCAATCCCAAATTCCTCAAAGAACATAGCATTTCTATCAAAGAAGCATTTGACCACTATTTCTTGATGAAAAGTAAGGGCATCTTTAGATAAGTTATTTCCTCTTCGACAGAGAGGTGTTTTCCTATGTTTTTTATATTATTTTTTAAAATGTTTTCATTTATACCTATTGATTGCATTATCAACAAATTGTCCATTCAATAAATCAATCTTAATTGCCAAGCTTCAACTATTTAGTGCTTTTTATGTTTTTATAACAGAATAAAGAATCATCATTTTTCAATTTGAGCACCCAATCCTCCTTTAGATGGAAATAGCTGTAATAGATTGTGGCACTAATACGTTCACTCTCAATCTTTTTAAAATAAACAAACAAGGAAAGTTTAAACGCATTGGCAAAAGCCGCCACTATGTAGAATTGGCTGCTGAGGGAATCGACAGCATTGGCCCCAAGGCGTTCAAAAGAGGAGTAGAAGCCTTCAAAGCCTTTCGTGTTTTCTTGGATCAACACCCTCAAGCACAAGTACATGCCTTGGGCACAGCTGCCCTGCGCAAAGCCGCCAATAGTGCTGACTTGGTACAAGCTGCTTATGAAGCTTCTAATATTAAGATCAACATTATTTCAGGTGAAAAGGAAGCGGATTATATCTATCAAGGCGTGCGTTATGCAGCCCCTTTGTCCTACAAACCTTCTCTTATCATGGATATTGGCGGGGGAAGTGTAGAATTTATTATTGGGAATAAAGATACGATTTATTGGGCACAGAGTTACCCTGTAGGAGTGGCCGTTTTATATGAGAATTTTCAGAAGAGTGAGCCGATCAATGCCCAACACCGAAGTGCCCTCCAAAATCATTTGAAGCAGATATTAGCCGATTTTTTGGTAATCTTGACACAATATGACATAGAGCATTTTATTGGTTCTTCTGGCTCTTTTAATATGTTGGACCGATTGGCTGGCACCCGTGTCAAAGGCAAGGCACACGCCTTTATCAAGCGTCAAGATTTTGAACAAGTAACACAGGAATTGGTAGCGAGTGACTACGAAGCACGCTTAAAAATACCCAACCTCAAAACTACACGCGCCAAGTTGAGTGTCATGTCTGCTCTACTCATTGAGTTTGTACAAAAACACCTACAAAATGACCAAATGATTGTCTCCGACCATGCTATGCGCGAAGGGCTTTTGTTGCAATTATTAGAATAGTCTTCCAGCAGAAGTTTATAAGATTGTGTACTTTTGCAAAAAAGTAATTGTCCACCTTATTTTAGACTTTATCACGACTAAATTCGTAGCGAAAAAAGCATCTTTTTACTTCGTGAGCCCTTCGGGGTTCCCTCACTCATCGTTAAAAATTGATTCCATAGCACTGCTATGAACTAAATACGCTAGTACTTTTGTACCTTTTAGGTACAACCCACGCAGATCGCTTTGCGAGTGCCTTGATTGATGAAAAAACCTTACTTTTTGTCT
>JBGCDW010000184.1:0-5841 GCA_045105775.1 Aureispira sp. | reverse complement strand
TAAGTAGTCGTTCAAAATTACTACTACCAAAAAACGGTTATTTTCCTCCAGCTCATCGTTGAAAATACTCGTCTTAGCGCGCTAAGACTCCGTTTTTCGCCTTGATCTGAATAAAAATATTCCATTTTTTTAGGTAACATTTATTTTGACCGCCTACTTATTACGAATTCATACCGTCTTATTCTGCACAAATGGGTTCTACCTCTACTCGTCTATTTTGAGAACCGCCATTCTTGTACTTTTTCAATGGTTGTTTTCCTCCAAAGAAGAAAACAGAAATCTTATCAGGGTTAACTCCCATCAATACCAATTCGCGTTTAATAGCAATGGCACGCTCTCTGGATAATTCTAAATTGCGCCGCTCATTACCAAAAATATCCGTATGCCCGTACAAATAAACCTTGGCCTCTGGATAGCTTTTTAGGTATTCGCCAATTAAACGAATATTTTGAACCGCCTTTACACGCCCCGAAAACTTTGTTTCTCCTTCCTTAAAAACTACATTGGGAAGATAAACTCTTGTGTTGCATTTTAAGTTTTCTAACGAAGAGAGTGCATCTGGCATATAATCAATTGGCTCTTTGGGCTGATTAATGACTACGACTTCTCGTTCTTCTTTGCCTGATTTGGGGCGTACATCACTATTGGGGCGTACCGAACTATTGTTCTTGGGAGAAGATGGCCGTGCTGCACTAACCGTAACGGTAGTAGCTACATCGGGTATCTCTACTTTGGGTTTGATGTAATTAAACGACTGTTCAAACCGTCCAACTACAGCTTCCATATTTTCTTGCTTTCCAAGCAGAGGGTTTTCTTTGGTTTTTATCATAATATCAAAACAATTTAACTTGTCTTGATCCAGCTGTCCATCCTTGCCCTCAATCATATCCAACATACGAATGTACTGTGGAATACGAACAAAATGGACTTGACACGTTACCACATCTCCTCTGTTGAGATCATAGCTAATTTCAGGGACACTAACTAGGGAGCCCAGTTTTATTTCACTATTGATAGCTATATTGGCTACTTCTAGTTGCTTAAACTGAATCTCTAAACCACGCATACGAGGAGGAGTCCTCAAATACCAAGCATTGGGATGGTTGCCACCATAAAAGGTAGCAGAACCTGACTCTTGAACAACGTAGCGAAAATGTATAACGGTACGTTTTTCTTGGTATTCGATTTTATCAATCTGGTAATGTGATTTGAATTTTCGATATTTGGGAAGGTAATCAAAAAATGTGTCTAGGGCATTCACGGTTGTACCACTGCATACTAATAGCAGTAATAATAACGATCTGACGGAGTGATAATTTAAAAATAAATGATGCATTCGTCTAGTTTTTTCTCAATATTTCTTTTTTTTACGCTCTTATTTCGTTAGTTGTTACAATAACAATCAAAATAATAACTCTAATGTGTGTGTTTTGTTTTGATTAGTAGCTTATTTTTGGTTGTTATATTGTTGTAATAGGCTGATAATTACTAATTAACATTCTATTGCTTCCCAGTTCCAATGCTACTGATTCTGGAAACACTTGCTTGAAGTTTTGCTCATAAAAAACAGTTGTTGTTTGGAGCAGTTCAGGAGTATCTGCCAAGCGATTGTACATTACTAAGCCTTGAGGTCGTAGGTGGCTATTCAAGTTTTGTACAAAATCTAGGGTTTCAAAAACAGAAGGCACGGTATTATCAATAAACAGGTCAACAATTATCATATCAAATGACTGCTCGCAAGTCTTTATATACTCTAAAGCATCTTGGCAAACAATGGTATGGGGGGCAGTCAATTCTGATAAGGTATAACGTTTTGCTAAATTTACAATTTTTTGGTCAATTTCTACGAATGTGTAGTCATATATCTTATAGAAATTTTGCTCTAAGAGCCAAGGAATGGAGCCCAAGCCCAAACCCAAGACCAAAACTTGCTGAATGGGATAAGCATCTAAATCCAATCGCTCAAAGCTTTCACTAAAGTTGACATATAAATCATCATACGAGTAGATAGCATTATCTGTGCAAAGAGCGTACCGACCTTTGCGACAAATAACTTCTAGAGAGCCACTATAGTCACTTTCTGTTTTTTCTATCTGAATATCAGCAAAATAGCTCGCTGATTTCACCCAAAAAGATGGTCGCATAAGCAATTAATTTCTATTAATATTTTCTGTGAACACTACTTTCTGAAAACACATGCTCCAAAATAGCCTGTTCGGTTGCATTTAGTTCTTTCTTTCGACGCATCATAACTCGCTCGGCTGTTTCAAATGCCTTTTTCAATTTATAGGTAGCAAAGCCTTTGCTACTTCCCCACGAAAAAGAAGGGATAAAAGTACGTACAAAATCTCCTCCAAAAATATTGCATGATACACCAACGACTGTTCCTGTATTAAACATAGTATTGATGCCCGATTTGGAGTGATCGCCCATAATCAACCCGCAGAATTGCTGCCCACTATCCAAAAAACGATGGTGTGCATAATTCCAGACTTTTATGGTGTCATAATTATTTTTCAGGTTAGAGCTGTTGGTATCTGCTCCCAGATTGCACCATTCGCCCAACACTGCATTACCAATATAGCCTTCATGGCCTTTGTTGCTATAACCCAAAATCACAGAGTTGCCTACTTCTCCTCCTATCTTGCACTGAGGGCCAACACTGGTAGCTCCATAAATTTTGCACCCCATTTTAAGGGTAGAACCTTCCCCCAAATACAAGCCTCCTCGAACAAGGCTCCCTTCCATGATAGTTGCATTCTTATCAACATAAATAGGGCCTGACTGTACGTTCAGCATAGCCCCTTCTATCCACGCCCCTTCTTCTATAAACAATTGGTTAGGATCACCAATAAGGCGATTGCTATCGCTCAGTGGTTGAGATGTTTTTCCTTTGGTTAAAGCTTCAAAATCGGCCTTTAAAGCCGCTGCAGTTTGTTGAAACAAATCCCAGGGATGACTAATTTGCTGAATATCAGCGGGATATTCTTGACGTTTGGGATAAGCTTCTTTATCTATTAAAAAAGCTTGAGCCTGTTGTTTATTGGTACGCAAAGCAATAGCTGTACCTCCTTTGACCAACAATACATTGGGTGGAAGTTGCTCCCGAATATAGGCACACAAAGCTGGTGTAGCCACTACAGAGCCATTGACCAAAATATTTTGCACGCCAAATGTTGTAGGATATTTAGTTGATAAGTAGTCAACTGTTGCATGAGTGGCCATAGCCCCCCAATAGGTTTCCCATTTCTCTTTTAAGGTGTGTATTCCTAATCGCAATTCGGCTGTAGGGCGGGTATAAGTCAAGGGTTTGAGCGTCTCGCGCTCGGCATCAAAAACAATCAATTGACTGGTTTTCATAAATATTAAAAGCTGATTTGGTGGTATAAAGCCCCAAAAGTACAGTTTTATTATGAATTTAATTTGCTTTGTAGAGCGCAATTACTTTGTGAGTTTGTAAACTCGGTTGCAATCGCGCTCTACAAAATGCTACACAAAAACATAAGAGGCGATCATATAATAATGTATACTACAACCAGCCATTACAAACAAATGCCAAATTAGGTGGGCATAGGGAATGTATTTTTCTGACTTATAAAAGATAATTCCTATCATATAAACAATACCCCCCACAATCAAACTCGCAAAACCAGCAATAGGTAGTGCATGATACAAATAATCTCCTTGCACCACACCAATCCAAGCCATTGCTACAAACATTAGAATAAAAAACCAATCGTAGCGACCTGTAAATTTGATCTTTAATAGGGTTCCTACTAATGCAATTGACCATTGAAAATAAAAGAGTGACCAGCCTGTTTCGCCCCCCACCGTCAAGAGCAATAAAGGCGTATAATTGCCTGCAATAAACAAGAAAATAGCACAGTGGTCTACTATTCTTAGTTTTTTCTTGAGGCGCGTTTCTTCAGCACCATGATAAGCAGCAGAAGCACCAAATAATATAACCATAGTCGCGCCATATACCAAAGCCGACCCCAAAGCATAGTTTTGCTCACTTTGCCAAGCAACAAAAACCAAATACAAGCCTCCCAGAAAAGCAGCTATGGCTGCTCCCCCGTGTGACCAAGTATTGAGCCATTCCTCGACACGGCTTCTACTTGGCAATTCTGGCAACAGTTCTTCCAATTCTCGCTCCAACTCCAATTCTAATTCTTCTGCGATTTCATCCCAGTCATTTAATTTTCCGTAATTCTCCATACTGTCCATGCTCATACCGTTGCGTTTTTGTGTTGTTACATTAATGCTTATTTTTATTGGCAAAAAGGTTTACCCTGTCTGCTGTTTGCTAATGCAAATACTGCTCCTATTTAATTGCCTTCTTATTACAATACATATTTACCCTATTATAAAGTTCAATCTTTACCTTTTATCAACACTCGCACTTGCAATACAATCCGATCCATTAAACACCATGTATTGAGATAATCTTTTGATCTGACTTAATTTGTATGGTGTACAAATTCATTCCTATTAGGGCAAAAAAAAAGTCTTTCTGATAATTCAGAAAGACTTTTGAGCGAAAAACGAGATTCGAACTCGCGACCCCAACCTTGGCAAGGTTGTGCTCTACCAGCTGAGCTATTTTCGCTTATTTTTAAGGTAGAAGTTATTATCTCCGTTCCTTGTGGCAACAAATATAGAGTGTTTCGGAAAAATTGCCAAACTTTTTTCTTCTTTTTTTGACTTTTGATAGCAATAAAAAATCACAAAATCAGTTAACAATATCATTATCAAAAAAGTAGCTCCTTTATTTTTTTCAAAAAAATTAACCATCAATCTATGCTGTTGCAGTTTTGACCTGCAATACCTCTCCACAGTTTTTGCATTGGTGCAACGTCTCATTATTATTAAACTTAGAAAAAACTTCAGGCAATTGCTTCTCGATGTTGGTTAATTTAAAATAATCCTCATGCAGCATGTTGTTACAAGCATCGCAGTACCACTGAAAACCATCTGTATGCTGTTCTACATCGCGCACATGTTCAATCACAATCCCTATGCTTCCTGCTGTACGTTGGGGCGAGTGGGGTACTTTGGCTGGCAAGACAAAGATTTCCCCTTCATTGATGGGAATATCTTTAGGTTCGCCATTATCAATAATCTTCAACACCATATTGCCCTTGATTTGGTAAAAAAACTCTGGTGTTTCATTATAATGATAATCTTTGCGCGTATTGGGTCCTCCTACTACCATTACAATATAATCGGAGCCAGGAAATATTTCTTTGTTACAAACAGGAGGTTTTAGGTTTTCCTCATTTTCCTCAATCCATTGCATGAGGTTCACTACGTTAAATGCTTTCATATTGTTATTTTTTTTCTAATTGACTCTTTGATACTGTGTGAATAAAGATGCCGCTCCTCTGGAGCTATAAAGGTGTCGCTCCTATGGAGCTATAAAGATGCCGCTCCTCTGGAGCTATAAAGGTTTCGCTCCTCTGGAGCTGTAAAGATGCCGCTCCTCTGGAGCTATAAAGGTTTCGCTCCTCTGGAGCTGTAAAGATGCCGCTCCTCTGGAGCTATAAAGGTGTCGCTCCTCTGGAGCTGTAGAGGTGCCTCTCCTCTGGAGCTATAAAGGTGCCGCTCCTCTGGAGCTGTAAAGGTGTCGCTCCTCTGGAGCTATAAAGATGCTGCTCCTCTGGAGCTGTAAAGATGCCGCTCCTCTGGAGCTGTAAAGATGCCGCTCCTCTGGAGTTATCAAGGTGTCGCTCCTCTGGAGCTGTAAAGGTGTCGCTCCTATGGAGCTGTAAAGATGCCGCTCCTCTGGAGCTATAAAGATGCCGCTCCTCTGGAGCTGTAAAGATGCCGCTCCTCTGGAGC
>JBGCDW010000183.1:0-17107 GCA_045105775.1 Aureispira sp. | reverse complement strand
TCCCAATAATTGCCCACTTTTAGGAGCAGCCACAGCTACGCCAACCAATACCGTGCAGAATTTTAATGCGTTTCGTTAAATAGTAGCAATTTCGTTAAATAAGAGGGCAATTTTTTTAGTAAAATTGTCCTCTTGCTTTTTTAAGACTATGGTAATACTTAAGCTATTAGAGTATTATATTCAGCAATTTGCTCCAGCATACCCCTTACTTCAAACGCCTCACTTCCTTTATCGTCAAGTTGGTACATTCGGCTATTTCCTTGGCACTTAGGCCACGTTTTTTGAGATAAACAGCCACACTAAGCATATTTTGTTGTGCTTCTTCTTTTATTTTTGCTAGTTGCTTTTCTACCGATTCAGCGATCACGGCCTGAACCCTTTGCGCCAAAGCATACTTGGGGACGTATTGAATACTGCTTCTTAAGAATTGCATCAAACCCACATCCTCAAATGATAAATAACCCGTATCAGAAATAATGAGATGATCGACCACAGGCACATTCACAATCAAACCCACCTGAATGAGTCGATCCGTAATATTGTAGTCTTCTTCTGATGGCTTGAGTTGGCCGCTCGGGTGGTTGTGGCACAGCACAATTTTTACAGCTCTTTGGCGTATGGCTAGGCTATATACTTCCATAGGTTCTACAATGGTTCTATTCACAGAACCTAAGCTTACTAATTCTACAAATAGTAATTTATTGTTTGTTGCCAAACCCAACACCCAGAAATGTTCTCTGTTTTGTTTTATTTGGTCGGCTTGCAATAGTATTTTTTGCATGACACTATAGATGTCTTTGGGGTTGAGCAGCAGTATTTTGTCGGCTTTGGATAACTTGATATTCATTGGAAGGAGTAAATAAATGAGGTAATTAGATGAAGGTTTTTTGTAGAACGCTATTGCAACTTGAAAAAAATGTCTTTGGGGCATGTATGTAGTGGTGCAACGCTGTACACCACTACTTCTACACATGCTTACAAACACCTACGAATCTTCCTACACATTCTTCTATTCATAGGCGAATACATATACATACACCAAACAAAAGTAACGAAGTGAGACCTATTCTAAGATCTCCAAATAAAGGGATCAACTATTTGATTGTTAATAATTTAATGCCCAAAGGAAAAGGCATTTTGATTCGTAGTTTTATTTTAAGACTACTTAAGTAGTGATTTTAGACGTTATTTGTTGAGTATGTTACAAATATATAGTATTTGGATTGAATATAAATCCTGTAAAAAAAGTAAATTATCAGATAACTGTTTGTTGGTATAAAAATAAATGCAGGTAATGTTGTTGTGTAAATTTTTGTTTTTTAGGATTTTAGGAAAGCGGTGCAGCGTCAGCCCAATGAAATTTAGAGGAGTAAAAACCTAATAGACTATGCAGGATTTTGGATAATAAAGAGGGCGGGGGAGCGTTGGTCGTGTTACATTCCTTGCAACATGAGATTTGAAGTAGATATGGAGTAGTATAAGACGTTTCCAATATTTCTAAGACAATTGGAGGATGGGATAAACCTTACATTAGTCCATAAAACCATTGTCATGGGCATAATTGATCAAAGCAGCCGTTTTGTTGATACCCAATTTTGTAAAGATATTTCTGCGATGAGTATCCACGGTAAGTGGGCTGATAAAGAGTTCTTCTGCGATTTCTTTGGTGCTTTTTCCTTGGGCAATTAATCGAGTCACTTCCTGTTCTCTTTTGGTGAGCAAAACCATTTTGGATATGGATGAAGTGTTTTTGTAATCATGCATAACTAAGTCTACTACTCGATGGTCGTAATAGTTGGTACCACCCATAATCGTTTTGATGGCATGAATTAATTCATCACGCTTACTATCCTTCAAGAGATAGCCATCTACGCCAACTTTGGTTATTTTTTTGACCTTGGTTTTATCTATAAAAGTGGTAAATACTAAAATTTTGATAGCAGGGTATAGTTTTTTTATGGCTTTGGCTGCCTGAATACCATTCATAACAGGCATACTAATATCCAGCAAAATTAAATCAGGTTGTTGTGTGTTGAGTTGGTCGAGCAGCATAGCACCATTAAGTGCGGTGCCAATAATTTTAATTTCTGGGGAAGCATCTAAGAGCCGCATCAGTCCATTAATAATAACTTGATGGTCGTCGGTAATGAAAACGTTTATCATGGTTTGTTTTTTAGGTAATAAGGAGTGGTCGAGGTTCTATCAATGCCTCCGATTTCAATTCATAGGAATAATAATAACAGTGGTGGTGCCTCTTTTGGAGTAGGAGTCGATTTGGAGTGTTCCCGCAAATGAGGCTACACGCTCTCGAATGCTACGCAAGCCAAGTCCCAGGGGGGATGTAGTCGTATCAAATCCCCGACCATCATCTTCAACCATCAGCATAATTTCGGTGTCACTCTGGTTGATTTGTACGGTGGCTGAAAAGGCTTGTGCATGTTTTAGAATATTTGCCAATAATTCCTGTATCACTCGATACAACATCAATTCTAAATCACGGGGCAATTCAAATCGTTTGCCAATATAATGAAAGGCTATGTCCAATTGCTGGATGTTTCGAATACGCTTCACCAGTTGTTCGATGGCTGTTCTTAAATCAAAAGAAAATTGTTTGCCTGTATACAATTGATGGGCAATGCTTCGCACTTCTGTTGCCATTTGCCCAAGGAGTTCTTCCATGAGTAGGTATTGTTTGCGATAAGTAGGATGATCCACCAAATCCTTATTCGCTTCGTGTTGCAATCTAAGCATCGCCAAAAAACTGCCCAAGGTGTCGTGTACTTCCTTGCCTAGATATATTCGTTCTTTTTGTTGTGCCTCTACTACAGCATTTAGAATTTCAATTTCTTGTTGATTGAGCAATTGACGAATCTCTTTTTGATGCAAGAGGGCTTTTTGTCGCTGGTAGCGATACCACCACAGCATTCCTATTATACAGAGCAGCAAGGCACTACCTAATAAGGATAAATAGAGTTGCTTGGTTTTGAGCTTGTTCTCTAGGGCAATGTTTTTGTTCTCTATATGGAGTTGCCGAATGGCTTGTTCTTTTTGTTGAGCATTATATTTTGCTTGCAATTCCGAAATGCTACTGGTGGTTGCTATAGTGTATAGGCTGTCTTTGACAACCATGTATTGCTCGTACCAGTTTAGGGCTTTATTGGAATGCCCTAAATGCTTATTGGATTCGTAAAGGCCAAATAGAGCAGAGCTTTGCTCTTCTAGGTTATTGTACTTTTGGCTTAATGAGAGTGCTGCTTTGTGATAAACAATCGATTGCTCATATGCTTTGAGGCAGTAATGCACATCCCCCAAAAAGTTGTTAATAGTCACCAAAGAACGGTGCTTTTTTTGGTGTTGAGCGATTTGTAGCGAAGTTTCAAACAACTCTAATGCTTTTGGATAAAGCTGTTTTTTTAGGTAAACAGCTCCTAGATTCATCTGCGTGTTTAAGGCAACATCAGGATTTGGAAATTGTGGTAATAAGACCAAGATCTGTTGGAGTAAATCCGTTGCTTGGTCATATTTTTTTTGGAAAATATAAACACCAGCTATATTACGCCACACCTCTAGCAATTCAGTCGTATCTTTGTTGTTACTATAATACGCGGCACATTTTTGGTAATATTCCAAGCTTTTATCATACTGTTTCTGATTAGAATAAACGGCTGCAATATTGTGATGTACATCAACTAGCCCTTGTTGGTCTTCTACTTTTTCTTTTAAGTGGGCACTTTTTAAGTAAAAATTAGCAGCTTTGCTCCACTTCCCTTCAATAAGGTATACACTTCCAATATTTAGACAAGCATTGCTTTCTAATAGGGTATCCTTGATTTTTTGTGCAATTTGTTGATTGCTCGCATAGAGTTCTAATGCCTCTATATACTTTTTTTGTTGGGTATATAAGTTGCCTAATTGTTCTTGTAAGGCAATTTTTTTATTAGTGGTCAAAGGACAATCTAAGCCTTTTTTTATATAAATCTCTGCTACTGAAGTAGGGCTTATTTTTGCCAATCTACTACAAAAATCAAAGCAAAAACCTGCCTGATATTGTTGATTGAGTTGGTAGCCTTCTTTAAACAAAACGAATGCTTCCTCATCTCTATATTGACTGTAAGCCAATAGTCCTTTGGCCAAATACCAATGAACCTTTATATGTGGGAAATCATGTTGTGCGAGTTGTTTTTCTACCATTGCAATATGACTAGCAGCCTTGGTGGCATTTCCTTGTTTTCGCAGGATATCTGCTAATTGTAAATGTGTGCTAAGTCGTACTTGAAGCGTTGTTGATTTCTGATCAAGTAATTGATATAAACTATTTATGGGGGTTCCATACAAATAAGAAGACCACCACAACAAAAAAATATAGGTTAGTTTTAGTTTCATAAAAACGGTATTTCATAATAGAGATGGTCATCATTTTGGAGATAACCATCTCTACACCATAAGTATTTTGAGGGTATATTTCCTATCTATCTTTGTCTCTTGTTCCCGAAAACTTAATGGATGGTTTTACATATGTTCTTGGGCCATGATTATTTTGTTTCCCCTGTATAACTATTGTTACATCGTACTCTGTGTCATCGTAGGAGATTTTTTTTTCATTCGTATCAATAGTGATAGAAAAATACAAATCGTGATTAGGTGTTTCGACACATTCTATATCAGGCAATAGTGTCTCTTGGTTGCCGATGGCCTCATAGGAAGTGGTATGCTCCACTTTATCTACTGGTGCCGTTTGTTTTTTGTAGTCTTTGATATAAAATTCAAGACTGTAGTTCTTACTTAAGGTGTTGTAATACAATTGTACATCGTGTGCTTGTACAGTGGTGTTTTGTGGATCCATAGTTGTGTAGTTGTGTAATGTGTTGTGATAATTGTTTTAAAACTTAAAATAAATAGTGATTGTTTTTGAGGTAAATAACATCATTAAGATGAATTTATCCAACAAATGTAAATATAGTGAAAATAAAATTTAATTTCATGCTTATCTCTATTTTTTGTTTAAGCAATTATTTTAGCAGCCATTTTTTAGCTATGGATGAACCTATCAATGTAGAGTATTTATATTGGATATTTATACCAAGAAAATAGTAGAATGGATATACCTGTTTCTTGGTATACTTGTGGATGAAAGGAAATGGTGTGGGCGTGATTTGGCAGGAGGGAGGAGTCGTAAAATGCTTTGTTACTACTGTGTCGTAGTTGAGCGTTGTAAAAAATTGATAAACAGCATTTTGTTATTGGAGGAAATGCTATATAATGCGAGTGTTCTGTGTGGATTACATTAAAAATATTGTTCTTAATAGGAGAAGATTACTCCAAGGCCCTCACTTCCTCTAGGGTCAAATTCGTACATTCGGCTACCTTCTGGTTTTCCATGCCGCTTTTTTTGAGTTGGCTTGCAATGCGAAGGACTCTTAATTTGCTTTTCTGCTTTATTTCCTCCACGCGTTTTTCTAATACTTCATACATCTCGGTCCGAATTTGTTGTGCCAATACATATTTCGGCATAGACCTAATGCTTTGCTCCAATTCTTTTATCAAACCAACATCTTTAAAGGATAAATAGCTTGTATTTGAAATAATAAGGTGATCGACAATCGGCAAATTTACAAGCAAACCAACCTGAATGAGTCGATCAGTAAGATCTCTGTCCTTTTGAGAGGGGTGGAGCTCGCCACTAGGACGGTTGTGGCATAGAATAATCTTGGCTGCTTTTTTTTTTAGTGCTTGGCTGTAGACTTCTCTGGACTCTACAAGTGTTTTGTTAACAGTACCTTGGTTTATTAATTCTATAAATAACAATTGGTTATTGCTAGTTAAACCCAAAGTCCAAAAATGTTCTTCGTTTTGTTTTATTTTGTCCTCTTGCAATAGTATTTTTTGCATAATACTATAAAGGTGTTTGGAGTGGAGCAATTTTATATTGTTGATCTTAGATAAATGAATGTTCATAAGAAAAATAAATGAATGGAGTAGTTGTATGGCCATTGTGAAGCAGCTATCAAACAAATATTGATATAGCAGGAACCGAAGAAGTGGGTATGTAGTGGTGCATAGAGCTACACCACTACTCCCACATGATTACGCACACCTATGAATCTTCCCACAGATTATTACGCTCACAGATGAACACGTACACAACCAATAAAATTTAGTGACAGCTACTACGGATATTTTACTTTTTTGACAGTTATTCAGGTGGTTTTATAGCCTGTATTATGGGACATAATTTGTCTGCAATCGTTTTGTAGATTGACGAAGCAAAGTAATCCAATAGAGCGTATACTAAGCGTTCAAAATAAAGGGATTAATAAATTGATTTCTAGTGACTTAATGATTGAGACAAAGCTAACTTGAATTAGCATACTTATTTTGAACGTTGTTTGTCTATGACTTGATGATACAAAGATATAGTATTTAGTTGGAGCATAAATCCTGTAAAAAAAGTAAAAAATAATATACCTATTTCTTGGTATAAAGAAAAAAAAGTAAAAAAAATGGTCTTTTTAATAGATTGATTATGAGTGTTCTGTATTATTTGGCGGTTGTTTTTAATGTTTTGGTAATCGATTAGATGCGATTGCATGAGAAGTACGGAAGTGGGATAAAAGATGCAGCCATAACATTGCTATTCGATTTATCATCTACCACAAAAAATAGTATCTTAGGTGTATGGCTACACTACTACACCACGAGCAACTACGCGTTACAGAGCTTTCGCAAATATTCAACAATACGACCACTTCTTATAAGTTTTATTGGTTTTGGGCATTGTTAGAGCACGCACAAGAGAAGGAAACGATTTGGTTTAGAGATTTACTGATACGAATGGTAAGTCTGAGTTGGCATACCGTAGTGTACTACAAATTGGAATTTGGCGGCGGTGACCAATTGCCAGAGATTATGAAGCGAATGCTGGCTATCAGTGATTTGAATGAACTTTCTAAGCAAGAAGAGATCGAAGACTATTTACATATTTGCTGGTCGGCCAAAGATAATTCTGAAGAGGAAAAGGAATTGATTAAGGCTGTTAAAAAACTAGAAAAGGAAGTGCCGTACCGTTCTTTACGCCCCTTTGTTACAGGTGCTTACTCCAAAAAACGCATCATTGATACTGCTCAAAGATATTTTGGGGTGGCCGAAAAAGCCCCCATTTACAAAATAAACTCCAAACTTAGCTCTACTGGTAATAGTCTTACTGTTCAATCAGAATGGCGGATTTATTTGCAACAGCATTATAAGATTTTGCAAGAGTTCTGTTGGTGGAATTTGGCGGAGTTTCTGCGTAGGCGCAATCCTAGTGTGCCCAGTGTTGGAGCCAAGATAGGCTCTCCTCATAATCAAAAACCCAATACGGCGAATGCTAATAAATTCTGGAAGGTGGTATTACAACCCGAACTGCCGCCCCTGTATTGTTTGTATACCCAACAGCCGCTACAAGCCCAGTGGTCTATTGATCATTTTGTGCCCTGGAGCTTTGTACTGCACGACCAATTGTGGAATTTGTCGCCACAACCCAATTCGCTCAATTCTAGTAAGAACAATCGGCTACCACATCGGCAATATTGGGAGCCTTTTGCCCAACTGCAATACCAAGCCGTGCAGCGTTTTATCCAACAAAAGCCCCAGAATCTTAAATTGTTGGAGGAGTATGATTTGTTGTACAAAACATCAGTTGGGCAGTTGACACGCAAACAATTTACACAGGAATTGTTAAATACTATAGAACCTCTTATGCAGCAAGCACAGAATTTGGGGTTTGCAGGAGGTTGGGATTATAATCATTTGGGGTAGAAATTCGATGTTAAGAAACACATTAGTTATAATAGTAAAACCCTACCTTTAGGCAAGTCTATTAAGAATCTTCTTTAAAGAGAATATTTGTGTGTGTCAAACGGAGCTGTTAATAGTTTAGTGTATTTTTGATAAAAGTATCATTTCAATGATTAAAAGAATATCATTTCAAAATTATAAATTGTTTAAGGAAGAACAGGAATTGGAATTGTGCCCAATTACACTCATTATTGGTAAAAATAATAGTGGCAAAAGTGCTGTGTTAAAGCTGCCTGTTATTTTGGAAGGTTCTCTTAAGGAAGGAGGAACGAATCCATTAAAATTGAATTATAAAGGAGCAAGAGCAGGGCAAGGATATGCAGATTTATTTTATAATAGAGAACCATTTGAACTAAAGCTAGGAATGGCTTCAAGCGAAGAAAGTGTTTCTGTATTAATGGGTTTACAGTCTAGGTCTTATAATTTATATATTCGTTCTTACCAAGAAAATGGAGTTGATCTAGCTTTAGCTGATTTAGAATTGAACGGACTGCGGAATAACACAAATCCTCTTGAGACTATTACCTTAACAACAGATTACATTGGAGCTTTTCGTGAATTTCCCACTTTTCCATTGCGTGATATTTCAGAGGAGTATGATCGGGTAGGGCTAAAGGGAAAAGCCGCATTTAGTTTATTAGTGCAGTATCATAGAGACCAGAATAATGTTCTGAGTTCTATTAATGCTTGGTTTAAGGAAAATTTTGAAGGATGGTATATACAAGTTAGGGAAATATCGGGCACAACTCCTTCTTATGAAATTACACTGTCTACAGATACGATAGCTGCTATTGATATTACAGATACAGGCTCAGGGATACGACAAGTACTGCCTTTGATTGTTCGTTCATTTATGCCTGCTTCAGAGGAAACATTAATTGTTATAGAAGAACCCGAAACACATTTGCACCCAGCCGCTCATGGCAATTTGGCAGAGCGTTTTGTAGATTCATATATAGAGGATAATAATAGGCATTATTTGGTCGAAACCCATTCTGAAAACTTTTTATTGCGAATGAGAGCCTTGGTGGCTCAAAGAAAACTCCGTCCAGAAGATTTAGCAATTTACTACGTTGATTATCAAGAAGAAAGCAATCAGAGTATCTTGCGAAGAATAGAAGTAGATTGTTATGGAAATCTACCCAATAGAGATTGGCCCAAAGGTATCTTTACAGAAACTTCCAGCGAAGTTAGAAGAATTATCCGTGCACAACAAGAACAGGGCATTCGATGAATTATAACTATATAGAGCTAGATCAGCAGCTATTTGCACAAGAAGGGAGCAACTTTAGGGATTTGAATTACTTGGTTCAACTTTTATCAAGAGAAGATCATAATGGGGTGGCGCGATACAAGTTTTTTTGCAAGGAAAAAGGAATGGATGAATTGGAAGATTTGCCCCATTTTCAAGCACTCACACACGTAGATCAGTTGTTGATAGAAGAATCTACCAATGATGCAATGCTTACTGGAGCTATAGATGATGCAAAACGTATAGTCTCGAATACCCAAGAGGGAATAAATGCCTATAATATAACCGAAGCCATTCGTTTTTTTAATGCACCAGTAGGATTAATATTGGAAAACAGCTTGAACGATAGTTATTTCATTAGAGCTATTTTTCAACATTTTGGCACTTCAACAAGAGATAGTACTAATATCTTGTTAAGTTTTGTTGATAATGGCTGGATAAGTTTTGTGAATGCTGGTGGTTGGACAAATATTAAGAACTATATAGAGGAACGAAAACAAGCACTAGAAACTTTTGCCTCGTTGCAAGATAAACCTCCTGAAAAATACTTGCGCTATTTTGTGCTTATGGATAGTGATAAAGGTTATGCTTCTGATTCAACAGTAAGGAAAGATAATTTGAAGGAACAACTAGAAGCATTAGGCTGTGAGGTGCATGTTTTGCAAAAACGAGCAATGGAAAATTACATGCCTGATGAAGTGATACAGGATTTAGGCGCGCCTTATGCATCATGGATTGATGTTTACAATCATTTATCGGATGAACAAAAAGATTACTTGAATTACAAGGATGGGATGAAAAGGAAAGGCATTAGTCAGGCTAGAACAGACGAAATTTCAGAACTTCAAGCTTTGTACCCTTCTAGTGGAGAGAATGCTATAACAGCTAGTGATTATGATGTACTTAAGAATGGGCTTGGTACATTGGGGTATCCCAATTATAAACGAGATTTTCCTAAAAAATATACAGCACATAATGCTGTTCATTATACTACATTATTAGCAAGAGCAGGAGGAACACGGGAAGATAATGAGCTAAAAAATATTATAAATAAGATAACCAGCTTGTTATGAGCGAATTGAGGATAAATACACGAGTCAGGCGATTGTTTCATTATCTTGAAGATTTTGAACGCGGAATTATTCGTATTCCTGTTTTTCAGCGTGATCTTGAATGGAGTGATGAGCAGAAAATTAGGCTTTTTGATAGTATAAAGCAAGGTTATCCAATTGGATCTATTTTCTTTTGGCGACCTGATAAGAGGTTAACTAAGTTAGGTGTATACGAGACGCACCAAATAGGAGCGTATCAATTGCCAAAGGAAGAAGAAGACTATTTTTATATACTAGATGGTTATCAGCGATTATCCACGTTGTTTGGTTGCTTAGTCAATCCTAAGAGTACACGCTTACAAAGGCTAGAAGAAGAGTGGAATGAAGAATTTAATTTTGTCTACGATTTAGAAGAAGATAAGGTAGAAAAATATAAAAAGAACAAAGCTAGTGTACATAGAATTCCATTGTATGAACTAGCTGGAGGAGATGGCTTTTTTGATTTTCAAGAACGTTTAATTGAGGAAAAAATCCCCCGAGAAAAGGTAGAATTATATAGTAAACGCTATCGAGATTTTAGCAAAAAATTGTTTGCTTATGATATACCATCTATTGAGTTGGCAGGTGGAGAAATGAAAGAAGCTATTGATGTATTTATTCGATTAAATTCTACGGGAACGATGGTGAAAGATCACTGGATTTTATCGGCTTTGAGTTTTGATGGTAATTTTAGACTGGGTACGGAGGTCGAAAAATGTATTCAAAGCATTTCCAGTAACTATAATTTCAAGAGCAAAAATAAAAAAGATACTTTTTTAGAAGAAGCGATTTACCAAGCAATTAATGGCGCATTTGGGTATCCATATTTTGATGCCATACCTGAAAGAAATATCAAAAAATTAGGGGAAGTAGCTGGGCAAGTTGATTTTGTTGCCAAAACAAAAGAGACGCTGGAGGGCTTTGAGCAAACCATTGCTTTTTTGAGCAGGGAACTGTGTGTTTGGGAAAAAAGACTACTGCCTTATAAAGCACAATTGCAGTTTTTAGCAGCGTTTTTTAGAGAAAATAGAACAAATATTAGCAAGGAGCAGATTGAACGATTAAAATATTGGTTTTGGAAAACAACCTACACCAATTATTTTACAGAAAATAACTTGGCAGGGCAACGAGATGCATATTATCAATTTAAAAAACACATTACCACAGATGTAGAAGCCGCGATCTACAAATCAGGCAAAACAAAATCATCTAAAGTATTTCCTAAAAAAATAAACTTAGGATCAGCAAGAGCAACAGCTTTAGTATTGTTTATGCTCAATTATCAATTAGACTATACAAAGGGACTAGACAAGAGGAATATATCCATAAACTATAAAAAGTACGATTTGTTTTCTTCTCCAAAAACGGTACAAGGTGTTAGCGACTTTGCCAATGCTATATATGATGGCATTGGGCTGGAGATAGATAAGAAACAACATAAAGATTTGAGTTATTGGTTAGAATCAGATCAAGACTATGGGGCATTTTTTATTAGTGAAGAAATGAAAGTGGCGTATCAAAATGGAGCCTTAAAAACAGAAATTCTTCGTATGCGTGAAACGTTGATAATGGAAGCAGAGCGAATAAAAATAGAATTATTGAATATATTAGTTAAATAAAATAGCAGAATGAATAGAGGTTGTAAACATATTGCAACCTCTATTTTTTTAGACGTAATTTTTTAGTACCATGCAAGAAGTACTAGACGAACAACAAGCAAGACAGGAAGAACAGAAAACTCCAGCAGTGGTGTATCGCCTCACAGGGAGTTATGCAGGATTGTGGGGCGTGATTGTGATCGGGGAATTTGAGATGTTCAGAGGCTTGATGACGGGTTTGGCGACTATAGCTTTTTTGTTGTTGAGTTTTGTCATAAGTATAGCCGTATTGGTAGAATTGAGGCATAAAATGTCCTCTCGTTTGCGGTATTATGGCTATTGGATGCTGGGGCTACAATTGTGGTTGGTCATAAGTGTGGTACAAGTTTTTCTAGGATATACACTTATCAATTCTGTTGTTCTCTTTGATTTATTGGCTATAGCAGTATTGGGGAGTATAGGCTTGTTTTTGGCGCGTTATTATAAGAATAGAACAGAGGCGGCGGCTTGGTGGGCGTGGTTAGAACAGAGCATAGGGTGGTATTTGTTCTTGCATTTGGAGACATTTGCAGCGTTCTTAGACTTCAGCCCTTGGTACAATGCTACGCCTATAATAGTTGCACAAATCATTTTGCTATGGCTTGGGGCAGGTTTATTGCTTGGGAGGCAATATAGGCATTATACCAAACTGGAACGACAAGTGAGTCTTTTGTTGTATAGTAGCTTTGGCTTAGTGGTTTCTATTGTAGAAATCGAAGCAACAAATAGTGTATTTTTAGAGTTATTATTAGTGTTGGCTATTCTATTATTAGTCCGTGCAATTGCTCATGCACGGACAGAGCGTATTAATTCTAAGCAATATGAGTGAGGTATTAGACGATCAACCAGAGGATAAAATTAGAGCGGACTTACTAGGATTGGTTCGAGTGTTGGCATTGGCTTTTTTGGCCAAGAGTTTGGCCGATTTGTTTTTTCGCTTGCAAGCAGCCTCCCACACCTTTTCTGATAATTATGTTATGTGGGTATTGGTGGGGGTACAACTCATGGCTGTACAGCGAGCGGTGTATGCTTTTTATCGGTGCAAAGATGGACGATTGATTGCTTATTTGCGTTTTTTCTACCTCAGTTTAGGCTTATTCCTGTTGGTTATTGCTTCTATGGACACCAATATTTGGCCCACCTATTTGTACCCCTATTATTTTGAAGACATCTTGTTATTGGTCTTGGATAGTGCGGTTGCCTTGTTGTTGATTCGTTATTATGTCAATAGAAAAGAACAACTACAATATTGGCAGTTTATGGAAAAACTGATACAGCTTTGTCTAGGCATTATTTTAGTGTACAAATTGGTCTATTGGAGTCTTTACAATCAGCCTTTTGAGTTTTTTTTAGAATGGGTATTTTTATGGAGTAATGGGAGTATGAGCTTGTTTGTTATAGTAATATTACTGTATGCTGTGCGAAGGACTCAAACCATCCCCAAACGAGATAAATGGCTTGCTTTTTTATCATTATTGGCAGTAATGGCTTGGAAGCTAGGGATGTATTTTGAGCACCATTATAGTATTGTAGTTGAATTGTTGCTGTTTGCTGGGGCTACTTTGGCCGTTTTGGCCTATGCCAGTTCGTTTAATAAGCCAACTAATCCTAACTAGGCATTTTTGCTCTATCAAATCCAAAAAAAGTACCAGATGAATGAATTGTTAGATAATGCCATTCCTTCGGCATCCCAAAAATATCCCATTCCACCTGCTGTAAAATGGGTGGGCTTGGCCTTGATTCTATTATGGGCATTGTTGTTATTTACCGAAATAACTACCCTTTACTTTTTTGTTGGATATACCTTTCTACTAGATGCTTTCTTAATTGGTCTAATCGGGATATTGATGTACCCTACTTATGAAAGCCATACCTTGCAAACGAAAAAACTGAACTATCATTTGTGGGTGCCTTTTTTAATTATAAGCTTAGTAATTGGGACGGTTATGGTCAATTTTATCGACCATAACTTATACAACAATAGCTTTTTGAGCTATCTATTAAACTATACAGCTAGGATAGGATTGATTTATTTATTGACCCAGTTTGTCATTACAGCTTACCAAGACCAACTTCATTCAATGCCCATTTGGCCATGGTTAGAGCGGTCAGCAAGGATTGTACTCGGTGCGATTTTTTTTAATACCATTGTGAACGGTACGGATTGGTATTACTTGTGGGGAGGTTGGGTTTTTCTTGTAGTTTTGGTGGTCGTACTAGTCTACTCCATTCAATGTTACCAACAAACAGCCATTATAAAGGGGCCGCTTCAAAAAACTAGTTGGTTTATGGCGAGTATTTGTATCGCCATTTTGGGAAAGGCCATTCCTTCACTAAATAAAGAAATTATCTCCTTATTGGGTGTAGGAATGGCGTTATTAGTTGCCTTTTATGCGTGGATTGATAGTGAGGATGAGGTTGCTACTTAACGTTTCAAAAACTGTTTGGCCAATTCTTCCAAATCCATAGAAATGAACGTTTTGTGCCCACTTGGCCCTACATAGGGCACATGACAAGCAAACAATTCATTGATGAGTTGACGCATTTCTAAGGGGCTCAACTGTTGCCCAACTTTCATCGCGGCTTGTTGTGCCAACGAACGCGCCAAATTATCATACAGCTCAATATTCAGATCTACATTTTGCTTAAATTGTTCCAAGAGCTGTGCCATGATTTGTTGCTCATTTTTTTGACTCAATTCACTGGGCAAGCCGTGTACGACAAAGCTATTGTCTCCAAACTCTTTGATATCCATGCCCAATTCTTCTAGTTGTGGCAATAGATTTTTGAGTAGCGACGCATCTGCTGCGGATAATTCTACGGTTTGAGGAAAGAGCAATTTTTGAGTATTGGCTTTTTTTTGATCCAATTGTTGCAAATAACGCTCGTACAAGATGCGCTGGTGAGCCATATTCTGATCGACCAACATAAAGCCTGATTTGATAGGGCTTACAATATACCGTGCATGAAGTTGGTACAAATGTTTGGTGGTACTTGGACTCTCCGTGCCCTCTTTTTTGGAATGGCCTGTTTTAGTAGCCGAAGCTTTGCTAGAGAACGTTTGCATACCTTCTGTCTCTTGTCCATCAGCAGCATTGCCATTAGAAAAGAGCGTCATTTCTTCCTCTTCGGTGGAGTTGCCTTGTTCTAAGGCTTCTCTTTCTGCCGTCGCATACAATTGCTCCCAATTTTGCAAATTGCTGGTTTCTCGCGCTGATTTTTGAGGAGGAGTATAAGACGGCTTGCCACTGCTATAACCACTACTAGCTTTGGACCCAAAGGTCTGGCCTTCTGGGTCTGTTGCTTGATGAAGTGTAGGAGAATCAAAATGGGCTTCGTCCAAATGTTGAGAAATACCACTTTCTACCTCAAAATCCAAACTGGGCGTAATGCTGTTTTGGGCCAGCGCATGGCGAGCGGTTACCCGCAAGTAATTATAAACCAAACGTTCATCTTCAAACTTAATCTCTTGTTTGGTAGGATGCACATTGACATCAATTTTGCTCGGATCCATTTCAAAGAAAATCACGTACAACGGGTAGTGTTTTTCTGGCAGTAAATCCTCATAAGCATTGAGCAACGCATGATTGAGATAGCTGCTCTTAATAAAGCGGTCATTTACAAAAAAGAATTGATCGCCGCGTGTTTTTTTGGCTGCTTCAGGTTTGCCAATATAGCCCGAAATGCGCAAAATATCCGTTTCCTCTTCTATAGGAATGAGGTTCTTATTGGTTTTGTTGCCCAAAACCCCAATGATTCGTTGGCGCAAATTGGCGGTTGACAAGTGATACAGCTTATTGCCATTGTGATGGAAGGAGAAAAAGATATTGGGGTGGGCCAGTGCTACGTGCTGAAATTCATCTACAATATGACGCAATTCGACCGCATCTGATTTTAAAAACTTGCGCCGAGCAGGGACATTATAAAATAGATTTTTGACGGCAATAGAAGTGCCTGCTGCAGATTGGCAGGGCGACTGTGACGTGATTTTGGAGCCTGCCAAGTGTATTTCCACTCCTAGTTCTTCCTCGTGGCGTTTGGTACGCATTTCTATCTGAGCTACTGCTGCAATAGAGGCCATTGCCTCTCCACGAAAGCCTTTGGTGGTAATGGAAAATAAATCTTCGGTATGGCGAATTTTGGACGTTGCATGACGTTCAAAACACATACGGGCATCTGTTTCAGACATGCCTATACCATTGTCAACCACTTGTATAAGTGTTTTGCCTGCTCCTTTGAGAATGAGTCGTATAGAAGTAGCACCTGCATCAATAGCATTCTCCAACAGCTCCTTTACCACAGAGGAAGGGCGTTGCACTACTTCTCCAGCAGCAATTTGATTGGCGATAAGATCGGGCAATAGTTGAATTAAATCGGACATGTTTATAATTAATCAACAACTTCTAGGACGATAATAATTTTATAAGGATGTAAACGATGCTAAGAATCGTAAGGATCTAGCAATTCGTATTCTTGATGTTCTAAAGGAAACCATGCGTGAATAAGATCAGGCAACCAACGTTCTAAAACAATATAACTCAATACAGACAAGGCAATAATAATCAACAATAAGCGCAGCGAGGAGCGTTTGGAATAATTACGTTGCTTGACCACTTGGCTGCGTCGTTGTAGACCAAATTCTCTACGCATACGATGTTTCATGGCTTCCGTAGAGCTTACGGCTCTATTTTCACGTGCTCTGATACGCGCCTCCAACTCTTCTTGGTCTGCATCATAAAAAAGTGGTTTATAACCAAATTCTCTAGACTCGCGTTTGACGGTATTGAATAACTTTATCATAAAAAATCGACTTGAAATTTCTAAGTATAATCTTTATATAAAGAAGTTGTTTAAGAATAGCCTAATGGCGCTAATGAAAGCTAATTTTGTCCTACTCTGCGTTAAAAATTATTTTATGAACTCGCTCCGCTCGGTTGACTCCATAGCGCTGCTATGAACTAAATATGCAGGTCTTTTGTACCTTTTAGGTACAACCCACGCAGATCGCTTTGCGAGTGCCTTGATTACTTTGTGAACTCGCCTATGGCTCGGTTAGAATCAAATTATCGCTCATTATCAACGCTATTCCATTTTTAAACAACTTCAACAAACAAAACCACCATATAACAATGGCAACAAATATTAGCATTACCAATTTACCTACAGGTTATCAATCTATTATTAGCAATGGTCGTCACAGCATCTTAGGTGATGAGCCTATTAAGAGCAAAGGAACTGATCTTGGATTCTCACCAGTAGATCTTATTTTATCTAGTATAGCCATGTGCAAA
>JBGCDW010000182.1:0-2719 GCA_045105775.1 Aureispira sp. | reverse complement strand
GAAGTTGTTTAAGAATAGCCTAATGTCGCTAATGAAAGCTAATTTTTTCCTACTGATTAGTTTGTACACCGTACAAACTAAGTCAGATCGCTAGGCGAGTGTTAAAAATTGACTCCATAGCGCTGCTATGAACTAAATTTTTGCCTTGATTAGAATCAAATTATCACTCATTATCAACGCTATTCCATTTTTAAACAACTTCATTGTAAATGTATGAGAATAGGAACGATTAATCCTAAAGTAAATGTTCTATATACTGCGTTTATCCAAGATAAGGTTATTCCTGTGCTTTAGCAATTTTTGTACAAGACTTGCAATAATATTTGAACAAATATTGCTTGGCATGAGGTGTTTCTACTGATGGGTTGCGTTCATACTGAATGCGATCATAATCTGAATTTCCTTTCAATTGTGCATTGTGTACAGGGCAGCGTTCAAAAGTAGAGGCAGAGGCAGGAGAAATTTTAGGCATTTGTGAGCCATATTCCTTGGCCATAATTCGGGTGCAGGTTCTACAATAACGGCGATAATTGAGCTGATAAGCAAAGGGATATTCGTAACAAGTCGTGTAATTAGATGCATTGGCGCGGTAATTATCACTCAGGGGCATTTCTTTGTTGGCGTTGTGCAAGGGGCATTCATTCATGGTATTTTTTTCCTCCCTTGACATTTTACTCACCCGATTTACCGTCTCAACATATTCTTGATACGCCAAGTAATTGCGTTCCCGTTTGGTCAATGGACGTGGGGGAATACTATCAGATTGAGCAGCAACTTCTTCCGCTATGGAACCAAGAATCAGAAACAGGAAAGAAAATAAAAGTAATCGTGTCATCATAAATTGAGCTATTAAAAGTTGCTTGGTTAACAACTACTATCAAAAAACAAAAGGGCTAATACATCCAAACAGTCCTTAAATGAAACGATTGGAAATGTGTGAAAGTTGTATGAAAGGCTTTAAAATACAGTTTTTGAACCACCCCACAAGCCCCGTAGATCAAAAAGAGTTCCTAAAAGTTGCTCTCAAAAATTTATTCACAAATGTTTAACATTCCTATGGGGAGGAGACCATACTCTTAATCACAAGACCACTGCTTGTTAGAGAGCGAAAACCAAGCGCGCCTATAGTTGAAATGCCACCACTCGGTCGTAACAGTTTTGAAGCCATGTTTTTCTAGGGTGCTGCGAAGCAACTGACGATTGTTTAAGACTGATGGAGGCAAATCTTTATTGACCCAATAAGCTTTGTGACCAAAATAATCGTAGTGGGTGCCCATATCCAATTGTTTTTGGCTCTCCAAGTCAATAAGAGTAAGATCTAGTGCTCCACCACGACTGTGCATAGAACCTCTAGAGGGGGGGGCTACATAGCGTCTGTCAGGCACTTTTTGCCAAAGCTTGTATTGAGCACTTTGTGGGCGGTAACAATCAAACATTTTAAAACCCAGTCCTTGTTCCTGAAGTTCGGCTTGTGCTTTTAATAGGGCTTTGGCAGTAGCTAGACGCATTAAGCATTTGGGGCAGTCATAGATTTGCAATTCCATGAAATTATTGGTGGTGGCATAACGCAAATCCAGCACTATTGCTGTAGATAAGGTTTCAATATCTACCCAAGCTGTATCATGGCCACGCAAAATAGAATCAATTTCGGCGGGCGTAGGGCTAAGTGGGGCTGGGGCAGGCTTGTCTACTGCTGGAGCAGGAGTTGTTGTTGTTGGAAGCCTATCAGCAGATAGGGAGGGAGTGCCCTCATTATGTGCTTGTGCCGATTCTTGGCAGGCAATAAAAGCAAAGGATAAAACTAAATAAAGGATAGGATAGAGCCAATATCTCATATCTTAAACAACTTCTTATTGTTATTGATAATTTTTTCGAGCGCGGTCCAAGGTACGTTTATTATCGCGTTCTTTCATAGTCTCGCGCTTGTCATAACTCTTTTTACCTTTGGCTAGGGCTATTTCCAGTTTTGCAAATCCACGTTCAGAAATAAACAAGCGATAGGGCACAATGGAGAAGCCTTGCTCTTTGACTTTGTTCTTGAATTTGCGTAATTCTAGTTTCGTTACCAATAGTTTGCGTGGACGTTTGGGGATGTGATTGTTGTAAGTACCGTATTTGTATTCCGAAATGTGTAAATTATTTACAAATAATTCCCCAGCTTTGATCACACAGTAAGAATCACTGAGATTTGCCTTACCTGCACGAATGGATTTGATTTCAGTACCTTGCAACATAATTCCTGCCTCTACTGTAAAGAGAAAGCTGTATTCAAATTTAGCTTTTTTATTAAAAATTTCAATGTGTTTTTTGATGTCCATTAGTTAGTTATATTCTTTTTGTAAACGAAAGTAAAGGATGATTGAGTTGCAGTGAATGGTCGTTGAAAACAAGGTTATTGCCACAAAAATATAAACAGAAAAATCGATTGGAGTAGTTATAAAGCAAAAATTACTAAAGAAACGTTCAAAAAAACACTAAAAAACTAACCAGCCTATTACTATCCTTATTATTTTTGATTTTCTTACTAAGAAGAGGACGCAATTTAAAGTAAAAGTTCAACAACTCCTATTACTTATTATGAAGTTGTTTAAATTTAGCTTAATGTCGCTAATGAAAGCTAATTTTGCCCTACTCATCGTTGAAAATTGACCCCATAGCGCTGCTATGAGCTAAATTTTCGCCTTGATTAGAACCAAATTAGTACTCATTATCAACACAA
>JBGCDW010000181.1:0-5027 GCA_045105775.1 Aureispira sp. | reverse complement strand
TGATGTAGTCTTTGCTTTTGCCTTCGGCTACAATCGTGGCATTGGGGTTGGCATTGACCAATTCCATATCCATGCGGTAGGTTTCTAGGCGGATTTTTTCGCGGAGTTTTTCTTGCCTGGCTCGTTCTTCGGGTTGTAGGTGTTTTTGATCGTGCTCGTAGCCTTCGGGGTAGTGTACTTGGCTAAACTGGTAGGCCATTCCCGTGGGCAACATAAAAATATTCATATCGCCTTTTTGGAAATGGTATTTGACATTCGAGGCGGGTTGGTCGTTGCTATCCCAGACTTGCCCTTTGTTTTGCTCAAAAGCGGCTTTTTGACTTTGGGCAAAGCTTTGGGCTTGCGCTAAATTGGTGGCTTGAGCGTGCAAAAGGTTGGTTGCGGCAAGCAACAGCAGGAAGAACAGTGGTTTCATGTTTTGTTGGTTTATAGTATGAAATTGCTTATATACCAACAATATAACATGTTTTTATTTATTATTTATAAAAAATGATTCATTTTTTTTATTTTACAAAGATGCCGCTATAAAAATGTCGCTATTAAGGTGTCGCTCCTCTGGAGCTATAAAGATGTCGCTCCTACGGAGCTGTGAAGATGTCGCTCCTCTGGAGCTATTAAGGTTTCGCTCCTGCGGAGCTGTGAAGGTGTCGCTCCTATTACCAACTTGGAGTTGGTAATTAACTCAATTGGGGGCAAACAACTGCTCTAAAACAGTTTGTGCTTGTTTGCCTTGGGGCGTGTAATCGCGAGCGTGCTTGCCCTCTCCCATGGCCGATTGGTACGAGGGATACCATTTCCAAATAAAACCACCAGCCCACCAGTCTTCTTTTCCAAAAGTTTCTAATAATGCCTCTAGTGCATTGGCTTGTGCTTGTTCATTGATGTTGACACTGCCTCTGTTTTTTTCCAACTCCCACGTTTGGTGCGTGCAGTTATCGAGGCTCAAATAGCCATACTCTGTAAAGAGCATGGGTCTATCCCATTTTTTGGAGCAAGCTTTTAGTTTTTCTACATAAGGCAACCAAGCCTCTTTGAGGGCGCAAACACTGGGCGTTTGTGCCTTGAGCAAGGGAAAATAAGCATCTACGCCTATATAATCCAATTCGTCCCAAAAGGTCACCTCTTGATAACTGTCCCAATTGGGGGCGTAGGTCAGTTTGCCCTTATAGACTTGGCGTATTTTGGGGCATAACTGTTTCCAAAACTGGGGGCGTTCTTCGACCACTTTGCACAATTCTGTTCCAATACACAACAATTCTACGCCTAAGCTGTCGCCAATAACTGCCCATTTTAGAATAAAATTTTCATAATTTTGCTCAAATGCTTTCCAATCTTTTTCGGTATCAAATTCCAAATTTCCAATCCATTGGTCATGCGTCCACAATTGGGGTTTGAGCATTACTTTCAATCCATTTTGGTGGGCATATTCTGCCGAGCTGGCAATGCCTTCGGGGCGTTCGCCCCACCAACTGTTGTTAGAAAAAGCATAAATGGCTGGTTCATTTTTTTTAAAATAAGCATAAGGCAACACGGCTACCCAAGTAGCATCCAATTCTGCCAACGCTTTTACAGGATCGGTCTTAAAAGGATTGGGCGGGGCGACCAACGAAACTCCATTCATTTTCCCAGCCAATAAACCTTGTTCTACCCCATCATCACAGGGTATAGAGGGCACCTTAGAAGGCAAAGAATCTACCGTTACAGATACCGTTCGTGCCCCCTTATCCATCTTGAGGCAAGCCGTTGTTATCACCAATAGGAATATTGCCCCCATTATAGACCAAAGAGATCGCATAGTTTTATAGTTTAGTTGTTCATGGATTTTTGGGCGGTGCGTGCGCCCTACTTATACAATGCCTTAAGCACCTCTTCTGTCTGTTTTCCCTGAGGCGTATAGTCATCTGAACGATCTCTGGTACTTGTACTGATGTCGGAATACCATTTCCATTGAAAACCACCAGCCCACCAGTCTTCTTGCCCAAAGGTTTCTAACAAGGCTTGTGCGGCATTGGCCTGTGCTTGTTGGTTGATGGTGGCTGAACCACGGTCTTTTTCTAAGATCCATGTTTGCCAAGCACAGCCACTCAATGTCAAGTAGCCCCACTCTGTAAACAACATGGGTTTGTTCCAACGCTCAGAAAAAGCTTTTAAATCTGCTTTGATGGGTTCCCAAGCATCTTTTAGATCACAAACAGCAGGGGTAGAATCAGGAAGCAAAGAAAAATAGGCATCTACTCCAATATAATCCAGTTGATCCCAAAATACAATATCTTGATACTCGTCCCAATTGGGGGCATAAGTGATGGGGCCACTGTAAATTTGGCGCACACTATCAATGAGTTGTTGCCAATATTGGGGGTGGTACATAGCCGAATTTTTAATTTCGGTTCCAATACAAAACAAATCCACGTCCAACTGCTCGGCCAGACGCGCCCAAAAACAAATAAAGGTCGTATAGTTGTCGTGAAATTTGTCCCACTCTGCTTGGGTGGTGTAATTCATATCCCCAATCCATCCTTGCCAAGACCACAATTGAGGCTTGAGCATGGTTTTGATGCCTTGGGCTTTGGCTAATTGATGGCTGGTGGTAATACCTGTTGGTGTCTCGCCCCACCAAAACCCCATGTTTCCAATACTATCAAAAGTAATTTTACTGCTGTCTTGGTCAAAAAAACCAAAGGGCAACAAAGCGACCCAATCAATCCCTAACTGCTCCATATCGGCCATAGGATTCCCTACAAATGGATCACGGGGAGCTGTGAGCGACATGCCACACATTTTTTGTTGCAACAAGCCATTTTGTAATTCGCCTGTGCAACCCTCAGGTTGTTTTTGGCAACTTTGACCAACCCAACACCAACAAACCAATAAATTAAGTACAATTAGACGATTTAACATAGCGGTATAAAATTAAAAACACAAAACTCTCGAGCACAGTCTTAATGACTATTTCAAGCATCATTCAATTACTTTGCTTAGATAGCTACAAAAAGATGTCCAATGCTCTGTTTTGATGCTATCTAATTTTTTGACAACTTATTTTTGGCTTGTTCCAACCTATTGAAAGCTATAAACGTCTATGCAGGAGAATTTCTATGTGTAGTGAAAATGAATACAATTTTGAAGGGTCTTGGTAATAAAATTAAATAAAAATAGTCTTAATCTGAAAAGAACGCTTGTTTTTGCACGCATCTATACAATGCCGTTAATAAGCAATATTAAAGCATTACATGCCATCAACAAGACCGATAATAAAAAAGTAGGACAGATTACACCATTTATGCAAATATAAGTAGGTATTAACAAAAGAGCGTAATAGCAGTAATTATAAACAAATAATGGCCGGCATATAGCAAAAGTATATTTTTTGCACGGTATTTGCTACTGCCTAAAAAATAACCTCATAAAGCATTCATTTATTACTTTGTTTTTTGAACTTTCATAAAGTTTGTATGTTTGCACACATTTTTGACCAAATGCTGTAAATCTTGTATAAAAATTCTAATTTTGCCCTGATACTCAATATTTCACTTTGAATATTATACATCAATTATAATACATTTCTAATCTTTTATCAATCATTAATTATTATGAAAAATTTATTTTATTTAGCTCTATTGTTTTCTGCTTTTATCGTAATCTCTTGTGACCAAGATCCTTGTAAAGACGTAGTATGTGGCGATGAGGGAACTTGTTTGGAAGGTATTTGTGACTGTAACTTTGGTTGGGAGAAAGATTCTGCTGGTTTGTGTAACGTTGCTTGGGCTGACAAATTTGTAATGAACAACATCCCTACTTCTGATAGCTGTACTGCTGGTAGTGTAAATGCAGGTGTATTTGTATACAACTCTGCTATCACTAAACTAAGTGCAACTACTTTAGGTTCATTCAACTTGTTTGGATATGGTTCTAGCAACACTATTGAACTTGACGTAACAAGTTCTGCAGATGTATCAATCAACTACACAGACGTTGCTGGTCGTGTATTCACAGGTACAGGTAGCAAAGTTGGTAATGTACTAACTATTGATGCAATTGTTACGTTCCCTAACAATGGTGGAGCTGATACTTGTGTAACTACTCTTACTTACCAGTAAGCACTCGTCTTATAAATAGGTTTATAATAAGCATTGTCAATTTCTGACAATGCTTATTTTTTTGTATTGGGCTTAGAATCTCAAATTTAATGCTTCCAATATTTTATGAATAGCGACAGCAGTGGCTCGCTACTGTTTTGTTGTCTAATTACCATATCTATTAAGACAAAAAAAAGGAGTTAAGCAATAAGCTCAACTCCCTGTAATATTCTCAAAAAAAGAAGTGCTATTTTTTTACAGCACCACCTTTGGTAGATGCACTGCTCCCAGAACCAGATTTAGTAGCTCCGCCTTTTTGAGTAGCCCCACCTTTGGTGGTTACACTACCAGTTCCTTGCTGAACAGCACCACCTTTGGTAGATGCAGCATTCGGATCTTTCTTTGGTGGAGGTGGAGGTGTATTGTCTACATTTCCTCCAGTAGTTGTTACTGGTGGCTCCTCACTTCCAGTATTGCTGCTGCTAGAAGACATGTTTCTAGTTTTACTGCTCCCACTATATGTAGGTGCATCACCACCTCCAGAACCAGCCATTTCGGCTTGCATTCTAGCCAACTCGGCTTGTGCCATTTCCAAAGCTTGCGTTTTGCACAATTCAGTTTGCTCTGCTTTATAATCTGTTACCATTTGGTTGTAAGCAGCTTCAACTTTTTGCTCATCAGTCATGGCATCATCAAAAGAAGTAAAAACACCTGCACCCAACAAGGCCAAGCTCAAAGCACCGATTTTATAGAAAGTTGTCTTTTTCATATAACTTAAAAATTTTAGAAGGATTGTTAAAGTTGTTTGTATAAGTAGGCGGTCAAAATAAATGTTAATTAAAAAAAAGGAATATTTTTATTCAGATCAAGGCGAAAAACGGAGTCTTAGCGGGCTAAGACGAGTATTTTCAACGATGAGCTGGAGGAAAATAACCGTTTTTTGTTAGTAGT
>JBGCDW010000180.1:0-23641 GCA_045105775.1 Aureispira sp. | reverse complement strand
GGGCTTCTTGTGCCGCTTGATAGGTATTCCAGTCGAAAAGTTTAGAAATTTTACTTTTCCTCATAGGTCGGTTTATTTATTATGGTAATGAGATGGCTTTTCCATCTGTGGTCGATTTTGTGGGCGTAATATACGATTTTTTTTGTGTAAAAAGGTTAGTTTTTATGATGCACTTTTATATGTCTAACGAACAGAAAAACATGATACAAGATACTTGGGATTACTATCTGGAACGAATCCTGGGCCATGCCACTACTAGCACCATTACTAGAGATATAGAGGCTACGTTCCAACGACTTATTCTATCCGAGTAGGAGTAATACTTAAGCTATTAGAGTATTATATTCAACAATTTGCTCCAACATACCCCTTAATTCAAACTTCTCACTTCCCTTATGGTCAAGTTGGTACATTCGGCTATTTCCTTGGCAGTTAGGCCAAGTTTTTTGAGTTTGGCAGCGGTGGAGCGCGTATTTTTTTGAGCCTCTTCTTTTATTTTTGCAATTTGTATTTCTGTCCGTTCAGCCATTATTTGAGCTAGGGCATAATTGGGGACATATTGTATGCTTTTTTTTAAGCATTTCATCAAACTCACCTCCACAAACGACAAATAACTGGTTGTAGAAATAATGAGGTGGTCTACCACGGGGATATTGACAATTCGCCCCACCTGAATGAGTCGGTCTGTAATATCACAGTCCTCTTCGGATGGCTTGAGCGAGCCGCTTGGGTGGTTGTGGCAGAGTACTATTTTTACGGCTCTTTGGCGTATTGCGGGGCTATATACCTCCATTGGTTCTACAATGGTTTTGTTCACAGAACCTAAGCTTACCAATTCTACAAAAAGCAATTTGTTATTGTTGGCCAAACCCAAGATCCAAAAATGTTCTTTGTTTTGATGGATGGGGGTAGCCTGCAAGAGTATTTTTTGCATCACACTATAAATATCCTTGGGGGCAATTAGTATTTTTTTGTCGGCTTTGGATAATTTGATGTTCATTGGAAGGGGGAAGGAAATCTGATCAGGAAAAAACTATTTTGGTAGGGGTATGTAGTGGTGCATAGAGCTGCACCACTACGACCACACATCGGTAATACAAACACCTTTCCATGTTACCCTACATTATTTAGGCGCGTACACGTATACCATGAATAAAAAAATGATTGTCACTAATCCTTCAACTTCATGGGCAGTGTGCCTTAGTATAGGAAGCATTATTATTAATGACCGTACAAATATAGTGTAACAGATTTAGTTGCATTACTTCAAAATGGGGAAACAGTTGAACTAATTTTGGGGTATTTAGAGGGCAATATTGGAGGGAAGCTATATGGGTAAAAACGGCTTGATGTTACTACTTGGGTTGGTTACTTTTCTTTGCCATAGGTGTTTCTTTAAACAACTTCCATAAATAAAATGTCGCCCCAAAAGTTTGAGACGACATTTATAAATTTATTGGTAGCAATCAAGAATTACTCTTTGTCTGTTTCTGCTTCTTTGTTCTTTATTTCAACAACCATGTTTTCTTCCTCATCCAAACTTGCTACTAAGGTAGCCTCTTCTTCTAAGTCATGTTGGTTATTGAGTATAAACTCGGCCAATGGATCTTCCAAGTATTTTTGAATTGCTCTATTGAGCGGACGCGCACCAAATTGTGGATCGTATCCTTTTTCAGATAAGAACGTCTTTGCTTTTTCATCCAATTCTAGGTTGTAGCCTAGTTCTTTGAGACGGCCGTATAAATCTTTGAGTGTAATGTCAATGATACGGAAAATATCATCTTGATTGAGACTGTTAAAGACTACAACATCGTCAATTCTGTTTAAGAACTCAGGAGAGAAGGTGCGTTTTAGTGCGTTTTGAATTACACTTTTTGAATTTTCATCCGAATTTTCTTGTCGGGCTTTGGTAGCAAATCCAACACCTTGACCAAAGTCCTTGAGACGACGCGCGCCTACGTTAGAGGTCATAATGATTAGGGTATTCTTAAAGTCAACCTTGCGACCCAATCCATCTGTCAATTGACCATCATCCAATACTTGCAACAAAATATTAAAGATGTCTGGATGTGCTTTTTCGATTTCATCCAACAAAATAACAGAATAAGGCTTACGACGTACTTTCTCTGTCAATTGTCCACCCTCTTCATAACCCACGTATCCTGGAGGCGCACCAATTAGACGACTAACCGCAAATTTCTCCATGTATTCACTCATGTCAATTCTAATTAAAGAATCCTCTGAAGTAAACAACTGGCGAGCAAGCACTTTGGCCAACTCTGTTTTACCAACACCTGTAGGCCCTAAGAAAATAAAGGTTCCAATTGGTTTGTTTGGATCTTTTAATCCGACACGGTTACGCTGGATTGCTTTAGTAACTTTGAGAATCGCATCGTCTTGCCCAATGACTTCCCCTTGTAGGTCGTTGGTCATATTGAGCAATTTGCGATTTTCTTTTTCTGCTACACTGCTTACAGGAATACCAGTCATCATAGATACTACCTCGGCAATATCTTCTTCTTCTACAGGATAACGTTTAGTTTTGGACTCTTCGTCCCATTGTTTTTTGGCTTGCTCCAATTGGCGAATCAATTTAGATTCTTTGTCGCGGAAATTGGCTGCTTTTTCATACTCTTGATCGCGAACAGCTTGATTTTTTTGCTCTTTTGTTTGCTCAATGCTGTCTTCCAGTTCTACGATATGCTTGGGGACATGGATGTTTTTGAGGTGAACACGGGCACCAACCTCATCCATTACATCAATAGCTTTATCGGGCAAGAAGCGATCAGAAATATAACGAGCACTTAATTTTACACAAGCCTCAATAGCTTCGTCAGAGTAATTGACATGGTGAAAATCCTCGTATTTTTCTTTGATATTGCGTAAAATATGCACGGCTTCCTCTGGTGTTGGAGGATCAATAACTACTTTTTGGAAACGACGATCCAACGCACCATCCTTCTCAATGTACTGGCGGTACTCATCCAATGTGGAGGCACCAATGCACTGCAATTCGCCACGTGCCAAGGCAGGTTTAAATATATTGGAAGCATCCAAAGAGCCTGTAGCTCCTCCTGCTCCTACAATCGTATGGATTTCATCAATAAACAAAATAACGTCTCTTGATTTTTCCAATTCAGTCATGATGGCCTTCATGCGCTCTTCAAACTGACCGCGATACTTGGTGCCAGCTACCAAAGCGGCCAAATCCAACATCACAATACGTTTGTTAAACAGCGTTCTGGAAACCTTGCGTTGGTAGATGCGCAATGCCAAGCCCTCTACAACGGCTGTTTTACCTACTCCAGGCTCTCCAATAAGAATAGGATTGTTCTTTTTGCGGCGAGATAAGATTTGAGACACGCGCTCAATTTCTACCTCTCGTCCAATAATTGGATCTAATTTGTCTTCTTCGGCTAATTTAGAAATATCGCGTCCAAAGTTGTCTAATACAGGGGTGTGAGATTTACCTTTACTACGGCTTCCTCTAGAGGAACTACCGCTGTCTCCGCTGTCTCCACGCCCTTCGTCTTCATCATCAAATTCTGCCATATCAGAAGTAATATCTGGGTTAATTTCTGTTCCTACGTATTCTAATTCCGTTTTGAATACATCATAAGTCACCTCAAACTGCAAGAGTACACGAGCAGCTAAATTATCTTTATGTTTGAGAACAGATAGTAAAATATGTTCCGTACCAATAAGTTCGCTTTTTAGCAATTTAGCTTCTAAAAAGGTCACTTTTAATACCTTTTCTGCTTGTCGGGTCAATGGCAAATTGCCAATGTTGTAAGCAGTAGGTAGATTGTCTGTATTTTGGTTAATAGAATCTTCCATTGCCGACTTTAAGTGTTCGGGATCAATGTTGAGTGATTCCAAAACACGTACAGCCAAGCTATTGGGCTCCTTGAGAACGCCCAATAAGAGATGTTCTGTACCTATATAATCATGACCAAACTTAAGTGCTTCTTCTCTACTGTGAGAGATGATTTCCTTTACTTTTGGAGAGAATCTGTTGTTAGGCATAGTGATGTTTTATGGATTGCCAAACCTGCTAAGATTTGGTAAATGATTTTATTGTTAGAGGTGGTCTAATAATGGTCAATGGATGGGCGTTATTTACTCTATTATAAAGGTGTGCAATCACCTCTGAAAAGGAATAACTACCCTTTTGTTTTTTTATTTTCAAAAAAGCACAAGTGTTTGACTATTAGATTTTTGTGTATTTTTTTGTAAAAAGTACTATTACTTATTTTATGCAAAAAACTTTTTTCTGTTTTCAGAATAAAAAAAATAAGAAGTTATACAAAGGTATAAACAATAATACAGCGAAAAAGTTGCATTACAACTACCTCCAAAGAAAGGTAGAGAATATTTCTAAAAAAGGAAAATTTTTAATTGAAGTTGTTTGAAGAAAAGTATTAGACTTTTGAATCAAAAAGAGCCAACACTTTTGCTAGAGGCAAGCTGGCTTAAAAGTTGTTAACTTTTATGAGAGAATATATATTTATTACTCTTTTAAAACGCTGTTGGTGCTAATGCTGTTTGGTGGAAAAATAATTATTGATAATAGCTTTTAGTAGAAAAGCACTTTGTTTTAGACTAAAATAGTGCCAAGCTACTATTGTATTTTTAGTGGAAAATTGATTACATTAGCCCAAACAAATATACAGGGCTGTTTCTAAAACACCTACAAAAGTAGGATGCTCCCCACTAACTGAATAGATGATACATGAGGTAATATGTTAAACTATTGTTATTTCTTGTGCTTGTATTCTGATAAACTACCCCTGATTTCATTATCTTACAGAAATCACCCAAAGAGGTGTCCATCAGTTTTTTTTGGATTAAATTTATATACTGTTAATCTAATCAAGCTGTTAAACTGATCTAAGAACTATAGAATGTTATGAAGTATTCCGTTGATAAGAAAGATGATTATGCTGTGCTTACCTTGGAGGAGGAAAATTTAAATTCCCTCAAAGCACCTGATTTAAAAGCTGAATTAATTGTGTTGCACAATGCTGGAATTAAAAATTTGATTATGGATTTATCCAATACCAAATTTGTGGATTCTTCTGGATTGAGTGCCATTTTGACAGGTAACCGTTTGTGGGCAGATTCTGGAAATGCTTTTGTCCTGACAGGTTTGGTGCATCCTAGTGTGAAAATGTTGATTACTATTTCTCGCTTAGATAGTGTACTTATGATTAAAGACAGCTTAAGTGAAGCTGTTAAACACGTTATGATGACTGCGTTTAAGAATGAATTGGAAGGTGAAGGTGAAGAAGAATAGGATTGGTGTATTACATCCCTTTGATAATTAAAGAATGTATAGTTAAATCTCTTTTTATATTACTTTGTGAAAAAAATATTGAATGGGCGGGTTCGTATTATGAGTGGTCCATTAGAATACAAAAAATCTACAAAGTATCACTTTTCGTTATGGGTAAAAAAGCATTGGCCAAGTCTTCTCTAAAGAAGATTTAATCAGCCAATGCTTTTTTATTGGAATTTTTGACAGACCATATTATGATTTAATTGCTATT
Organism: Aureispira sp.; assembly: GCA_045105775.1. Lineage (GTDB taxonomy): Bacteria > Bacteroidota > Bacteroidia > Chitinophagales > Saprospiraceae > Aureispira. The sequence goes on along the minus strand of JBGCDW010000180.1, from coordinate 18,092 downwards.
GTTGACTAATAACAACACTATTATGAGTTTTAAAATCACTATTTTGGGATGCAGTGCTGCTACACCTGCATATGGTCGTCATTTATCGGCTCAATTTGTAGAATTAGAAGATGAAGTATTATTGATTGATTGTGGAGAAGCTACTCAGTTTCAATTGATGCGTTACAGATTGCGTTTTCATAAGATTAACCGAATTTTTATTAGCCATTTGCATGGAGATCACTATTTTGGATTAGTTGGATTGTTGATGACATTTGGGCTCAATGATAGAAAAGATCCACTGCATATCTACAGCCCTCCTGGATTAGAAGCTTTATTAGAACGTCAATTGGCCGACGCGTTGCGCTACGAAGTCCACTTTCATGAATCTGACCCGAGTCAATCTCAAGTATTGTATGAGAGCAAAACGTTGCGTGTTCGTAGTATTCCATTGGTGCATCGGGTGCCTTGTCATGGATTTATAGTAGAAGAACAAGAGAAAACAGCTAATATGCGTAAGGATAAGATAAAAGAATATGCTATTCCCTATCAGGCCATTAATGCCATCAAGCACGGAGGCAATTATATTACTCCTAATGGACAAGTTATAACACATGAAGAATTGACAATTCCCGCAGCTCTACCTTTGCGTTTTGCTTATTGTTCAGATACGCGCTATGAACCCAGTTTGCAACAGTATATTAAGGGAGTAGATTTGTTGTACCACGAAGCGACATTTTTGCAAGAGGCATTGGTGCAAGCCGAAAAAACACAGCACACAACGGCACAAGAAGCAGGGCAATTAGCGGCCGCTGCACAAGTCAAACAATTGGTTTTGGGGCATTTTTCTGCTCGTTATACCAACCTACAATTATTGTTGGACGAAGCCCAGATATTTTTTAAGTCAACACAAATAGCAGAAGAAGGAAAAACGTTGGTGTTGAAACCTTGATGTAGAGTAGTAATTGTTAAAATTAATTATTTTTTGAAAGGAATGGTTACTTTACAATTCTAAATCCATAAAAGAAAAGAAATAGAATAAATCAAAACTGCAAAAAAAGTGTAGAAATTTGAAAGACAAAGTACTATTAACGCTCAAATAGTGAGTTTATAGTTTGTAAACAAATTTCAACTAAATCTCGAAACAGAGAACTAGTATTACAACAATCCGCCAATTTGTTTTATTTTTGTTTTCAAATACATACTTCAGAAATACCTTAACAGAAAATAGAACAAATGCACTAGCATTTTTTTTGCTTGTTTCTGTTTAGAAAATTTTGATTATCAGCTTATTAAAGGGAATTTTTGTTCGTTGCTTTTTTGAATCCTAAATAGAGTTGGATAGATGAATAAAATAGCAACTGGAAATTACAAAATTATATGAGAAGGATATTTACAAGCCTACCGTGGTACACGGTAACCATCTTGATATTAAGTCTTGGTGTTAGTGAACAACTTTTTGGGCAAACAGCAAATCAACAGCTTGTCACAACAGAATGCTACACTGGGCCTACAAGATCAGTTGGTAGAACGCCAGGAACATTGATTACCCCTGTCACTTTTCAGCAAGGAAATGGGCCTGGACAAATTCCTGTGGGACACGTTATTGCCGATGTTATTGTGCAAATAGAGTGGTCCAAAACAGATGATGGATCTTGTTCGCCAACTTCGGGAACTGCTGCTAATTTGCAGGATGTTGGTTTTACGCTATTCAATAATACATTGGGTGCGCGATTTTTGGCTGCGTCTAATAATACAGGAGGAGGTTCACTACCACCAACTACCGCTACTTTTCAGGGAACATTCCCAGCAGGTACTCCTGGAGTTGTTCGCGACACCATCTATTTTAGAGATGGTTTCAACAGAGCCTATCCTTATGCTCCAAGTTCAGGAGATACCATATCTCCCAACAATAATCCATTGAGTGCCTACAGAGGAACCAACCCTATAGGCAACTGGCAAATCGGATTAATTAACGATGCGATTGTACCTCAATTGTGTGTACACTCTTACTGTATTACCTTAGTAACTTGTCCTCCTGCTGCTCTTTCTGCTGTTTGTAAGACCTTTACAGAAGTGCAGCTAGATCCCACAACAGGATTGCATAGCTTTACATTTGCTGATATTGATAGTTTAAGTGATGTTTCTTGTTTGGCCAATAGCATTATCTTCTCTCCATCAAATGTTAATTGTAGTAACATCGGAACACCCGTTCCTGTTACGATGACCATCCAAGATAATTTGGGAAATACAGCCAATTGCTTGAGTACGGTTACTGTACGTGATACCACTCCTCCAACAATACCTTATTGTTCTCAACCAGCAGGAACGGTATTTACAACACTTTACTTAAATAGTAGTGGTCTAGATACTTTTTTCGCTAGTTCAGTTCCTATGAATGATAATTGTGGGCCAATTATCAAAGAAGTACGAAACTTATCCATCACCAGTCCTTGGAGAAGTTTTATTGATTTCAATTGTGTAAGAGGTTTACAGCAGTTCTGGGTGCGAGGTATAGATGCTTCTGGCAATCTAGATTCCTGTTTGATTCGTGTAGAAATTCGCGATACCATTCCACCAACGGCAGTTTGTGGGCAAGATACCTTATATGTAGGCAATGGGGCACAAGTCCTTTCTCCCATTAACATTGATGCAGGTAGTAATGATTTTTGTCCTAGTTTTCCGATTACAGGACGTTGGATAAATACGGTGAATGGACCCAACCCTACCTACACTTGTGCAGATATAGGACAATCCAATGTTTCCCTTATTGTTAGAGATGCTTCTGGTAATTTGGATACTTGTACCAATGCAGTGGTTACTGTATTGGATACTACAGCACCAACTCCTATTTGTCAGAGCGGTAATGTTTATCTTAATAACGTAGGAACAGCAACCTTAACGTTGGCTCAAGTAGATGGTGGATCTTTTGATAGTTGTGGTATTGTTAGTGCTACTATCAATGGAGTTGCGGCTATTAATTACAGTTGTACAGATGTAGGGACCACCCAAAATGTGGTGTTGAGCTTAGAAGATCCTAGTGGCAATGTTAGTACCTGTACAGCAGTTATTAATGTATTAGATACCTTGCCACCCACGGCTATTTGCCGAAATGCAACCATTCATGTAAATGGTACGGGTGTAGCAACGTTGGCAGCCAATAGTTTAAATAATAATAGTACAGACGCTTGTTCGGGGACAAATTTAATCTTTACAATCAATGGTAGCTCTAGCGCAAATTTTGATTGTAGTGATATTGCTAACAACCCCAATTCTGTTGCATTGACGGTAACGGATACGAATGGAAACAGCAGTACTTGTACAGCCAATGTAACAGTATTAGATACAATAGATCCTGTAGTAAATTGTACTTCTCCAACTGTTTATTTAGATACCAATGGTTTGGTTAATGTAACAACAAGAGAACTAATAGCTAGTGCTAGTGATAATTGCTCTATCCAAGACAGCTCTATCAGTGTAGTAGGAATCACCTCTGTTAATTATAACTGTAGTGCTATTTTTACGCCTCAAGCCGCACAATTAATTGTACGAGATTCGTCAGGCAATACCGCTTCTTGTGCTACTACGATTAATGTTGTAGATACGGTAACCCCGCAAGCACTTTGTAATTTTAGTTACACTGCTACGCTTGATGGAAATGGTAATGCAGTGGTTACGCCCTTAAATCTTGATTCTGCCAGTACAGATAATTGTGGTATTGTTCGTTATTTGATTAACAACCAGTCTAGTCAAACCTATACTTGTGCAGATATTGGAACATTATCAGCCGTATTAACGGTAGCAGATTCTTCTAGCAATCAAGCAACTTGCCGCACAAACATTACTGTAGTAGATAATACGCCACCAACGGCCTCTTGCCGAATCAGTAATGCTTATCTGTCCGCTTCAGGTACCGTTGCCATTACTCCTAATAATGTATTGGCATTCCCTGCTACGAGTGACAACTGTTCAAATATTGTTACCAATTTTGCAGGTGGAGGTAGTACTATATTATATGATTGTGATAGTATTGGACAACGTACTGTAGATGTAATAGTGACGGATGGTTCCAATAATACAGCAACTTGCCGTACCACTGTAACGGTGATTGATACTTTTGCTCCAACTGCAAATTGTCGCCCTGTTCCCTATACGGTACAATTAGATGCCTCAGGTAATGGTTTTGTTGTTCCAGCAAATATTAATAACAACAGTAATGATATTTGTGGATTGGACACTTTGCTAGTGAATGGAGTAGATAGCTTTTTCTATAATTGTACTAATATTGGTAATACAGCGGTTACACTTTCTGTTATTGATGAGTCAGGTAATCAATCTACTTGTGTAGCCAATATTATTGTAGCAGACAATATACCACCAGTAGCCATTTGTAGGGATACTACCTTTTATTTGGGTCTTTCTGGTGTGGTGACTGTATTTCCTACAGCTATTGATAATGGAAGTACAGATAATTGTGGTTTCACCCGACGAATTAATAATCTACCTTCTATTACTTATGATTGTAACCAAGTAGGAACCAATACTGCCCAATTGCTTATTACAGATGGCAATGGCAATACGGATCAATGTTCGGCTCAAATTACGATTATTGATACCATTAGCCCAATTGCCAATTGTGTGGCACCGAACTCTGTCACCGTATTTTTAGACAGTACTTGTTTTGGTTCTATTCCAGCTGCTTCACTCAATAACAACAGCCAAGATAACTGTAGCAGTTCACTTACCTTTAGAGTAAGTGGATTGCCCAATGCAACCTTTACAGCAGCAAACTTAACGACCAATCCAAACCAAGTTACCCTAGAGGTTTGTGATGGTTCTAATAACTGCTCTACTTGTAATACAACAGTAGTGGTTGCAGATAATATACCTCCAACCATGGTTTGTCGTCCAGACACTGTACAATTGGATGGAAATGGAAATGCCGTAGTGATTCCTAATAATGTAAATGGTGGTAGTAGAGACAACTGTAGTACTCCTTCTTATACTATCAACGGGGTACCTGTAATTAATTTTGATTGTAATAATTTAGGTTCTAATACTGTAACATTGGTAGGAACCGATCAAAGCGGTAATAGTGACTCTTGCGTTACCACTGTTTTTGTAGAGGACGTAACTGCTCCCAATGCTTCTTGTAATGGTACTGTTACAGTTGTATTAGATCCATTCACAAGCATCGGAACACTTACCATTGCTCAAGTAGATAATTCTAGTGTTGACAATTGTCGAATTACAAATTACGCTTTGTCCAGAACAAGCTTTAATTGTAACGATATTCCAACCAACCCACATACCATTACAATGGTTGTGACCGATCAAAGTGGCAATATAGATTCTTGTACTACTTTGGTTACGGTAGAAGATAATGTCAATCCAACAGCACTTTGTAGAACAACACCGCTTAACTTATCTCTAGTAGGCTCAACCGTTTCTACAACAGTAGCTGCGATTGATAATGGTAGTTTTGATAATTGTGCATTAGCTACTTCGGTTCTAAGCCAAACAACTTTTAATTGTTCGGATGTAGGTAACAATACTGTTACATTGACTATAACAGATTCTAGTGGTAATGCTGCTTCTTGTAATGCTACTGTAGTGGTTAATGATGTCACCAATCCGACTCCATTCTGCTCTAACCCAACGGTACAGTTGGATGCTAATGGTAATGTTGGAGTATCGGCGGATGATCTTAGTATTGGTAGTTTTGATAACTGTTTTATAGACACCGTACTAGTCAATGGTCAAGATTCCGTTTTCTTCACTTGTGCAGATTTAGGTACCAATACTGTTACAGTATTTATGGCTGATCCTAGCGGCAATCCTGCGTCTTGTCCTGCTACTATTACAGTAGTAGATAATGTAGACCCTGTAGCTAATTGTGTTACGGTTCCTGTTCAGGTACAACTAGATCCAAATGGGGTAGGGACGATCACTGTTGCTCAGGTAGATAGCGCAAGTACAGATAATTGTACTATTATAAATAGAACACTCAATAGAAACTCGTTCAACTGTGCAGATATAGGAAATAATCCTACGGTTGCCCTTACAGTAATTGACCAAAGTGGTAACAATAACAGTTGTAATGCTACTGTAATGGTTATGGACACAGTACGTCCAAACATGTCTTGTCAATCGGTCACTGTAAATGTACATTTAGCACCAGGCGGAACAGCTCCTGTAACAGCCAGCTTATTTGATGCTGGTACAAATGATTCTTGTGGTATCGCCAACTTGAGTTTTAGAGGAGCACCTAACTTTGTTACTTGTGCTGATATTGGTACAAGTCCAGTAACTTTAATTGCTACAGATGTAAATGGTAATATAGATTCTTGTTCTACAACATTGACGGTATTAGATACTGTAGCTCCAGTTATCACTTGTGATACAATCGTTGTTAACTTAGACAACCAAGGGGTCGCAACAGTAGACTCCAGTACAGCAGGCTTGTACACGGTTAATGATGCTTGTGGGGTGGCTTCCGTTACACTTAATGGTGTTAGTAGTGTTACTTACACTTGTGCCGATACAGGGTTTAATGCAATTAACTTGGTTGCTACAGACAACAGTAACAATGGTGCTAGTTGTGTCGCTGCCGTCATTATTCAAGATGTAACACCTCCTGTTGTAACTTGTGGTAATAGTATACAATTTTTAGATAGCACAGGTGCCCTTAACATTGATCCTGCTTGGATTACAGCAGGCATTATTGAGGATTGTGGAGTGGATACCATCTTTACAACTCCTAGTGTGTTTGATTGTACGGATATAGGGGTATTCAATCCTGTAACATTAACCGTTATCGACAATAGTGGTAATCAAAGTAGTTGTAGCGGAAATATTGAAGTAAGAGACAGGGTGCCACCTACCATGGTTTGTAGAAATACAACGGTTTGTCTGAATGGTGGATTTGTAAACGTTACTCCCGCAGATATAGATGGTGGTACATTTGATGCTTGCGGTTTATCTGCTATTCAAACCATCAATGGTTCTAACAATGCAATTTTTACTTGTGCTGATATAGGTGCTCAAACGGTAGTTTTACAACGCCAAGATGTTAATGGCAATATCAATACTTGTCAAGCAAATATTACGGTACAAGACTGTACCCCTCCATCGGCTATTTGTAGAGGAACTTTTACTGCTCAAGTAGGAGCCAATGGTTTTGCAGTTGTTCAAGCGATAGCATTGGATTTTGGTAGTAATGATGATTGTGGTATTGATTCTACAAGCTTTAGAGCCAATGGTAGAGATAGTATTTTATATAGTTGTAACTCCATTAATGCACCTGATACTGTTTTATTCACCGTAGCCGATTTGGCTGGTAACTTAGATTCTTGTATTGCAATAATTACAATCGTAGATCAAACACCACCAGTTGCCCGTTGTGGAGGCCCTATCAATGCCGTATTGTCTGCCAATACAGGGGAGTTTATAGTGCCAGCAATCAACTTAAACAATACAAGTAATAGTAGCTCAGATAATTGTTCTATTACCAATTACTTAATCAATGGCCAAGTTAGAGATACCTTTGATTGCTCTATGGTTGGTTCTAATATTGCGGTACTAACAGTAATTGATCAGAGTGGTAATAGTGACACCTGTCAGGCCATAGTGAATGTGAGCGATATTACTTCACCTACACTCAATTGTCGCTTTACCACCAACTTAACATTAGATGTGAATGGTCAAGCATTATTGCCTGTTGCCGATATCGTCATTTCTGCCAATGATAATTGTGGTATTAGTACCATCTTAAGCAATGGACAAGATACGATAGCCTTTACTTGTGATAGCACTGGTAGCAATGCTATTGTAGTAGAAGTAACAGACTCTAGTGGTAACACAGCAAGATGTAACGCCATTGTAAATGTTCAAGATAACATCAACCCTACGGCTATTTGTCCTACACAGCCTGTACCTGTTTATTTAAATGGTGCAGGAAGTATTTGGGTGACCGCGCAGCAAATTGATAGTGCTAGTTTTGATAATTGTTCTATTATCAATTACTTAATCAACGGAACAGATTCTATTATTTACAATTGTAACCAAATCGGACAATTCCCAACAGCCACCCTTACTGTATTTGATTCGAGTGGAAATAGTGATGTATGTCAAGCTACTATTGATGTAATTGATACCATTCCACCAGTAGCACGTTGTAGAAGCATTGTTGTTAACTTAGATCCTACAGGACAAGTATTTGTTGCAGCAAATAGAATTGATAGTATTAGTTTTGACAATTGTACCAATATTAGCTTATTAATCAATGGAGCGGTTAGCGATACCTTTGATTGTTCTAATGTGGGTTCACCAGTTAGTGCTACACTCACCGTAACAGACCAGTATAACAATACTAGTTTGTGTGCTACTACCATTACAGTAGTAGATGTTACTCCCCCAACGATACAGTGTCCACCTGCTCCCCTCGATTTCTACTTGGGGAACAATGGTACCGTCATTGTAACGCCACAACAAGTAGCCAATGCTTTTGATACTTGTGCTATTGCTTCTTGGACTATTAATGGATTCCCTAGTGTAACTTTTGATTGTTCAAGTATAGGAACGGGACAATTAGTGACGATTAGAGTTGCTGATCAGAGTGGTAATGCTGTACAGTGTAATGCTATCTTGAATATCCGAGATACCATTCCACCAACGCAGGGTTGTAACAATATTACGGTTGCTTTAGATTCTATGGGAACTGCTATAGTTTGTGGAGTAGACCTGATGAGCTTTAATACAGATAACTGTGCTATTGTAGATACCTTGATTAATGGGCAGAGTTGTGTGACTTATGGTTGTAATGACGTGGCAGCATCGCCATTAACCGCAACCTTGACCTTAATTGATGCGTCCAATAATACAACTACTTGTACTTCGACAGTAACGATTATTGACAATATTGCACCAGTCGTTCAATGTGATACCCTAGTAGTGGTGCAATTGGACCCCACTGGAGTAGCTACGGTTTCTCCGAGTCTAATTTACAATACACTCAATGATCCTTGTGGCACGCCCAACTTGACACTGACACAGACTTCATTCAGTTGTTCAGATGTGGGCAATAATAATACTGTAATTCTGACAGCTACAGATGCTAATGGAAACAGTAGTACTTGTAGTAGTGTTGTACAAGTAGAGGACAATACACCTCCAACCGTTATTTGTAGAAATTATGATGTGTACTTAGACGGAACTAGTGGTACAGCAACTTTACTAGCCGATAGTATTGACAATGGTAGTGATGATGCTTGTGGAATTAGTTCCATTGTATTTAACACAGGAAGCAACAATATGTCCTTTAACTGTGCCGATACAGGCACGATGTCTGTAACTATTATTGTATCCGATAACTATGGTAACGTTGATTCTTGTAGTGCAACCGTAACGGTGAGAGATACTAGTGCTCCTGCCTTGATTTGTCGTCGAATCAATATTGACTTGACAAATACAGGACAAGCAACACTAACACCTGCGGATGTATTGAACAACAGTTTTGATAATTGTTTCATTGATACAACTTTTGTAAGTCCAAACTTGATTACTTGTACCGATATAGGAAGCTTTGTTTATACCGTAACTTCTATTGATGCGAGTGGTAATGTAGGAACTTGTCAAGATACCGTAGATGTTACCTTGGCTTCGCCTACGATTCAGATACCAACACAAGATACGGTCTTGTGTGAGGGCAATATCTTGCCCCTGAGCGCAAGAGCACCTTCCAATGGAATTGCTTATGATTTCCAATGGACAGGGCCTAGTGGAGCCGTTACACAAAGTACGTCTACTACAGACACAGTTGTAAACAATATTACCATATTTGATCAAGGATGGTATATCTTTACGATCTCACGCCAAAATGGAAGTGGATGTCCTGCCTCGGATTCTGTCTTCTTAACAGTAAATGATGTTCCTGCACCTGTATTGACGGGTACGCCACCCTGTGAAGGGGATACAGGAGTGGTATACTTAGCGAATACTGCTTCTTACACAGGAACACCGATTATATACAATTGGTACTTTAATGGAGTGCCTATCACCAATACAGGAGATAGCCTCATCTTACCAAACATGACCGCTGTGGATAGTGGTAATTATTCTATGCAAATTCAAGTAACTCGTGGTGCTGCTGTTTGTTCGGATAGCTCTGCTGTAGGATTTGATTATGATGTGTTAGATTTGCCGACAGCACCTGTGCCAACAGCTACGACACCTTGTGAAGGTCAGGCGTTAACATTACTGAACAATGCGCCAGGTAATTCCTACCAATGGAGCGGCCCTGTTGGCTTTAGCAGTACACAGGCTATCCCAACTCGTACCAATGTTACACTAGCATTTGCAGGATTGTACACGCTTACTATTACCGATGCAAATGGTTGTTCTAATGATGGTTCGGTAAACGTTACTATACGTCCGACACCCCCTAATCCTAGCATTATGTACACCCAACCTTTGTGTGATGGTGATTTGTTAGAATTGCAAGATACTACCGTATACAGTGTGCCTCCAGTCTTGTACTATTGGCAAGCACCTGACGGTACATTTGATACTACAACTGTAGGACAGTTATTTGTATCTAATGCCGATTCTGGATTGTACCAGTTGCTTGTTTCTATGAATGGCTGTTTGGCGGAAGAACCAGATAGTGTAACGGTACAATACGAGCCATTACCTACAGGTTTGAATGACTTCTTTAGCATTCAGTTTAGAGATTCCTTAATTGGTGCCAATATTATTATTAATGACGCGCCTAATGCATCTGGTTACAACTTGATAATTGTGGATAGTGCAGATGGGGGACAGGCTAGTATAAACGTAGCAGCAGGAACTTTAAATTATACACCACGCTCTGGGTACTTTGGTGTAGATACCTTGTATTATGCAATTTGTGATGCACAGTGTCCTAATAGCTGTGATACAGTCGAAGTATTGATCGAAGTAGTGACAGACTTTGAATGTTACATTCCTCAAGGATTATCACCAAACGGAGACGGCATCAATGACCAATTGATCGTGCGTTGTAAAAACAACTATCCAAATGCAGTGATAAAAATCTTCTCGCGTTGGGGGGCTCTTGTTTATGAGGGAGAACCTACTGGATGGAATGGTCAATTTAATGGAAAAGACTTACCTGACGGTACTTACTTTTACGTACTGAAATTAAATGATACGACACATACAGGAACAGGGCCCAATAGAGCCGAAGGCCGCGTAGGGGATCGTTACTCTGGATACATTATGCTGCAACGCTAAACAAAGCGCGAAAGCTGAAAATATAAAATAGTCCTTCCTTGTATTAGGGAGGACTATTTTTTGTTTTTATAATAAAAAAAAGAGGTGCTAAATTAATTTAGCAACCTCACATGTATATGGAATGTCTAATTGTAATTATCTCCGAGCATAAAAATCCCTTCTAATTTGTATCAAAATAGGTTCAATAGCGTCTTTATTAGGTGCTTCGGGCAAGGTAGAATGATGGTACAGCTCCTCAATAGCAGCTACTTTTTCTTCTGCCTGCTGGAGCAAGGTGTCGTAATCATATTGTCCTTGCCGAATAGCCAACAAAAATTCTCTATTGGGACGGCGCACCTGCAACTTTCCTTCTGATAGAATTTCATAGGCCATATCCAATAGCCTAAAAGTGTGCATAATGTTCTTAGAATCATAGTTTTTGCCATGAGCTATAGTAGTTTCGTACCGACTCTCATTGCGCTGCTCTACCCATGTCCAATACTGTTTGTAGTCTTTGCAATACTTTTTGTAGCCATCTTTATTATAGTACAACAAAGCCACTTGTCTGGCACCTTTAGCTACACTACTCAACAGAACAGTATCAACCGTGTTAGGGCGTACCAAGCCCTTGTAATTAGACTCGTCAGGATTGTAATACAAACCATATACATCTTGCATATTTGGAATGGCTACCAATCCACAATGTTCTTGCTTTTTCCCTTCTTTAGCCAACCAAGTTTTGACAGATATAGAACCCTGCTGATAATTGACATAACAAAAATCTAGAATATCCTGACGCTCCTTGGCCATAGGATTAGAGATTTTCTTATTCAAGCCCCTCGCTTTCTTGATTTGTGACCAAGCATAATTAGCAAAGGTGTTCTTACATTTTTTGGATAAAAACAAAGAGGGCTGAAGCAGCTCAAACAATGGGTCTTTGTAACGGATGCAATCGGCTGGACTGTGTAAGAGTTCTAGCAAATTAGGATTGTTTTTGTATAATAATTCGACAAAACGACGAAGCTCATAATACACCTCGTCGTTCTTTTCATCATTGACTTGTGCCACATAATGGAGGCCATAAAATTGCTCTTGTGGCAATACAAATACTCCTTTCAAATCTACATCTGAAGTCGGCAGCGAAAGACCATAGGCATGGCTCCCCGTCACCGTTTCAAAAAGCAGCAAGTCCTGTGTTTTAAGGTCATCAATCGTCAGCATAAGACTAACTATTTAGGGTTTTTCTAAAAAAATCATCTAATAATTCATAATCACCATTTGTTGTAGGCAGCAACTTAGCTTGTTCAGGGTACTCCTCTAGAGCTTGCACTATAAACTCCTGGATTAGTGGAATGGGCACAATCTTGTCCCCTTCATTGGCTGCAACCTTAGCCTTGGTTAATTCTACAATGGTGGTATGCAAGACAGTATTGTCTTCCAATTGTGCCAACAGTGGAGCAAACTCCATTGGAGGAACCGTTGCTTGGTTCAAGATCCAGTGAGCCGCCAATAATGGGCGTAGGATATAGAAATATTTTTTGATGTCCATTTGTTGGTCTACCAATCCTTTTTTGAGCGAACTCTTGGCCAAACCCAAATAGTGAAAAGCCGTAGAACGCGCCTTAAAATATGCTGGAAAAGCGGCCTGTAAAACCGTTCTGAAATTATTTTCCTCCTTGTAAACTATCGGTGATTGTAGCCACTCGTATGGACTGGCATTAGAACCTGCCATCAATCGCAAGAATTTGCGCAACTCCCAACCTGTGAAATCCAAATCTTCGGCATCAACTCCCAAATCAATCATATCCTTCTTGTCTTGAATAGACAAATACCAATCTTTGGGATGTACATAAATGAAACGAACATCCCAATCGCTATTTGGTGAGGCAAACCCCCAAGCTCTACTGCCTGATTCACAAGCATATAGTATTTTTATGTTTCGCTCTTTCTCTAGCGTTTGCAAACCTGCTAAAATTTTATCTCTCATGATGATCTTTCTTTAAAAGTTATTGAAAAGGGCGACTAATAGTTGGGCAGCTTATTTTAGAATGCTGTAGCTTTGGTATACCCCAACAGAGGAAAGCCATAAAAAGTGCCCAATCTCACTACAAAATAGGATTATGAATTAGTACCTAAAAAATCACTTGACTGCTTGTATGATTTTTGTATTGTTGTTTGCAATAGATAGAATTGTTGTGTTTTCCTATGTCTTTATCTGCTATTGAGATAGCATATTAATAATGTTTTGTAGATGATACATTTTGTTTTATAAATTTGTGTAATTGCTTTAGGGGTGAACGCTCATAGGGGTAGTTTTTATTTTTCATACTTGTTAATCGCCTAAATGTTATACAAATATATTAATAAGATAACTTCTTATGTATTTGATTGTTAAGGGGGTCTTTTGAATGTTTTCTGCATTAGTTTTCTGAATGCGCTTAATGAATAAAATGTTACATTTGTATATATCTTATTTATTTTTATAATTTTATCGTTATAAATAATAGCTAAACCTCCATATTATCTATGGGGAACATTACATTAAAAATAACAACCCCTAAGATGATGACGCGCAAAGGAAACACAGACAAAGAATTGGAGGAAGTAAAAGGAGCTAAAAAAACTGCTAGTACAACATTAAGTGATAGAGATATTCGTCTTGTTAATATCTTAACTACAGAATTAGGTGATGACGTATTATCTAAATTGCCTATTGAGGCGCAGTATAAAATGAAAGAACTGGATTTGAAAAATAAAGTTCTGAACAAGGCTTGCCTCATCTCTATGACAGATAAGAGAGGTTATATTACCTATGTAAATGATCTCTTTTGTGAATTATCTGGTTTTACTAGAGAAGAGTTATTGGGACAAAATCATAATATAGTACGGCACCCTGACATGCCCAAAACATTTTTTAAAGAAGTTTGGTCTACTATTGGAAAGGGGCAAATATTTGTAGGGAATATCAAGAATCGTTGTAAAGATGGATCGTATTACTGGGTGGATGCCTACATTACACCTATTTTAGGGGATAATGGCAAGCCAGAAGCCTATGTTGGTATTCGTTTCGATATTACTGCACTAATGGAGGCCAAAGATGATGGCGAGGCATTAAAACAGGCTATTGACATATCTTGGGCACATGCCGAATTTGATACAACAGGAATCATACTCAAAGCAAATAACAACTTTTGTGAAATTATGAAGTATGAAAAGGAGGAGGAGTTTATTGGGCAACACCATAAAATATTTTGTGAGGAAAATTATACGAAGTCCAAAGAATATCGAGATCTTTGGGAAGACCTCAGAAATGGTATATCCAAAACTGGAGAATTCAAGAGAGTTGCAAAAGGTGGAGCAGAGGTATGGATAAAAACTTCTTATACCCCCGTAAAAGATATCAATCAAAAAATAGTCAAAATAGTCAAAATAGCATCAGATATAACCTCACAAAAAAGAGTAATTGATGAAGTGAATCAAGTTGTAATTGCCGCTGGCGAACATGGCAACCTGAAAGCACGGTTAAATATAAAGGAAGCCAAAGGCGATTATGCAATGCTGGTAGCAGCAATCAACAAGCTACTGAATTCTTTTGCCAACCCTTTGTTTGAAATGAAAAATGTAATGGAGCTGTTATCAAAGGGCGATTTAACGCACAAAATCGAGGTAAATGCACAAGGAGATATAAAAGATATGATGGATGGTTATAATACCGCCCTAAATAACCTGAACTATTTGATGAACAATATCCGAAATTCTGCAAGTTTGGTGGCTTTGTCCTCTGAGGAAATGCGTTCCAAAGCAGAGCAAATGAAAAGTAGCACCAATGAAATGACTACGGGGGTGCAGGAAATAGCGGAAGGTGCAGAAAATCAAGTACAACAAATAGATCAAGCATCTAAATCTATCGATGGAGTCTTGTATACTGCTCAAGATATGGCCACAAAAGCACAAACAATTAATGAGGTGGCCGAAGAAGGCAGAAAAAGCTCTAAGAACGGAATAAAAACAATTAATTCTGTTGTAAAGAGCATGGAGAAAATTCAAAAATCTGCTAGTGCAACTTCTGAATCCATTGAAGTATTAACTGAGCGCTCTAAAGATATTGAAAGAACCCTAAAGGTGATTACAGAAATAGCATCACAGACTAATTTACTGGCCTTAAATGCGGCTATTGAAGCAGCTAGAGCAGGAGATGCAGGAAGAGGATTTGCCATAGTGGCACAAGAAATCCGAAAGTTAGCCGAAGGGTCAAGCAATAATGCCAAAGATATAAGGAAGGTAATTAGAGAGGTGCAAAAAGATATTGGTAGTGCTACCAAAACCATTCAAACTATGAAGAATAGTGTGAAAACTGGTCAAAATGCTTCCAAAGAAGCAGAGGAAGTATTTACTATCATAGATACTTCTAGCCAACAAACATTTTCTTTATCAGAAGAAATTATGGGAGCCACTACCAAACAAGAACATTCGATCAACCAAACGGTAAATAATATTGAAAATATTGTTGTTGTCTCGGAACAAACGGCTGCTGGTACCAACCAAATTGCTAATTCAGGGAGGGGGTTGAAGGCAGGAATGGATGAAATCTCTTCCACTAGTTCAGACTTGGCTTATGTGGCCAATCAATTAATAGAACGTCTTTCAAAATTCAACTTGATGGAGTTAAATGCAGCCCCCAATTCCACAGACACATAGACTAGAGTTCTTTTGTTCTATTCCTTGAGTTAGAAGGCGTTTTAAAGTTCCCAGCAGGCTTTCTCGCTACGAATTTATGACTTGCACACTGCGTTTTGTAATGATGTCTGCTATGGCGTAAAAAATGGAAGTTATTTTTTAGAATTATTTTGTTTATTTTTTATGATTTTGTGACATTTTGATATATTATTGTAAATAACTAGTACGGATATGTTTTTAGTGTATCAATAATGGTTGTCAATAATATACATCTCACATTTGTCAAAAATAAATCAACATAATATGAATAAAGAAGAATTGGAAAAATCCATACAACTCGCCTTAAAAGAAAAAGTTCAGGATCGTGCTGAAGCACTCTCTAGGGAAGCGGTTAGTGCTTATCCTGAAGAACCGTTTGGATACGCCTATCTCGCAGAGGCTATTTTGATGCAATATCCTGTTCCTTACGATAAGGCAGAATACTGTTTGGCCAAAGCTTCTCAATTAGCCCCACAGAATACAAGTTATATTGCTCGATTTGCACACCTCAAAGCCAAACAAGGCGATCAAGATAATGCTCAATTGCTCTGGGGCAAGGTTATACGATTAGAACCTACCCACTTAGATGCACTAATTAATAGAGGGTTGTATTTCTTGGAGCAAAATGCTGACTTTAATCGAGCAATTGAAATATTTGACCAAGCTATACAACACCATCTTGAGTCCGCGCTCAGTTACTGTTATAGAGCTGTTGCTTATTTGGGATTAAAAGAGTACGAAAAATCCATCAATGATTATAATCATTACGTAAAGCTAAGAGATAATCAAGAAGAGGAGCAAGATTTATTACTTAAGGCCAGAATTCTTCGTGGACTTGAACAGTACGACACCGTCGTTGAAACCTATCTACGGCTTTCTGATCTGCAACCTGAAGAGGCTTTTTATTGTACACAATGCGCTGATGTTTTGATTGCGATTGAACGTTACGAAGAAGCGATAAAGCAATATGAAAAAGCGATACTGTTAATAGACCCAAACAGTCCTCAATATCCTAATACTGCTTTTGCTTTGGGAGAGGCATTCTACCAAAATAAGCAATACCAAAAAGCTATTGACGCATTTGAGATTTTTGTTCAACACTCCGATATGTCTATAATTGGTGTAATGAGACAAATTGATACTTACATACAACTCCAACAATACCAAAAAGCACTTGAGGAGATAGAAGCAGCACAAGCGCAAAATAGCGATGCAATGAGAGGCGAGGAATTGTCTAAAATGCAAGGAGAGGTGCTCCTTGAATTAGGGCAATATCAAAAAGCCTATGAAATTTTACATGCTATTATTAGTCGCAATAGTATTTATATAGATGATGCGCGTTATTTGATAGGCAAAATACATCTCAATAAAGGCGCGCTACACAAGGCTTACGCTTCTGTCAAAGTAGCTTCGTATAATGGTCACCAAAAAGCTACCGAATTTTTGCAAAATAATGATCAACTGCAAGACTTTGTGTACAATTTACAGGAGCAAAATCTCAAAAATAGTGTGGGTGTTATCGCAGAAAATAGTAATTCTGCATTTGTAAAGAAAATCTCAGGAAAAGTTTGGTGTTTTGATAGTTTTAAAAATGCTAGTGGTTCTAATGAAGCAGAAGAAGAATTGTTGGAAGAACTAGCCGCTAAAATGGCTTGTGTATCTTTATCGGTTACACCCAAAGGAATTTTAGTAGTAATGCCCAACAGTGTGGAGTTATCTGCTTATGCAATGGCTGAATCCACTGCAAACGGGATGGATGTCGATGTGATGGCATTGGATCAAACTATGCAATCTGAGGTACAACTCGACTTGAATGCTGATGGACAATTAGAGTATACAGTAAATGGTAATAAAGAGCGTTCTATGTTATTAAAAGAAACGGTACTGGAAGATATAAGAGATAATACCAAAGAAAAACTAAAGCAGTATACGAAGCATCGAAATGTAACATTGCTAGATGGATATATCAAAGAGTTGGCAAATTATGTTTGGGGCAAGTAAGCTACCTATTAGACATTATCACGACTGGAGTTGTACAGAGACAAAAAGTAAGGTTTTTTCATCAATCAAGGCAAAAATTTAGTTCATAGCAGTGCTATGGAATCAATTTTTAACGATGAGTGAGGGAAAAAGATGCTTTTTTCGCT
>JBGCDW010000179.1:0-22926 GCA_045105775.1 Aureispira sp. | reverse complement strand
TGGGCCACTAATGCTGTATTCGTAGCCATTGACTCCAAGGGTACCTGTACCCACCACCGCGTTGGCTAGAATCTGACCATTTTGATCGCCAAAGCACAAGACATTGACCGAGTCAATCGTAGCAGCCAATGGCACAGGATCAGCAATAGTGATACAAGTATCGACTTGACAACCTTGTAGATCGGTAACAGAGACACAGTAAGTACCAGCCACCAAACCAGAGATGTTGGCCGTGTTTTGACCGCCAGGACTCCAAGTAAAGCTGTAGCCTGCACTACCGCCTGCTACCACTACACCAACAGAACCGTCCGCAGCCCCTGCACAAGTAATGGCTGCGCTATTGTAGTTGGAGAGGATTTGAGGATTGAGTTGGATGGCCGTCGGCTCTGATAAGACCGAGCCAGCCGTCGTGCTACAACCATTGGCATCGGTAATGGTCACGGTGTAGGCACCTGCACTCAAATTGGTGGCTAGGCTGGTCGTTTGGCCATCTGACCAACGGTAAGTATAGTTGGGCGTTGCCCCCAAGGCATCTACTTCCATGCTTCCGTTTGACCCGCCGTTACAGCTGGGGGCTTGTTGGGCTATGATGGTGGCCGTTAGGGCACTTGCTGGCTCAAACACTTGAGCCGTTTGTACCAAAGTACAGTTGTTGAAATCTGTAACAGTTACCGTATACACACCAGCCGCTAAATTACTAGCTGTCGCTGTATTTTGATTATTTGCATTCGCATCCCATAAGTAGGTAAAAGTAGGATTGCCACCAGTAGGGAATGCCGTTAGACTTCCTGTACTAGCACCAACGCAGTCTACAGAATCTGCATCAAAGCTCACTTGTATTGGATTAGGTTCACTGATGGTAGTATTTCCTATAGCGATACAATTATTAGCATCGGTCACTGTAACTATATAGATAGCAGGCGCAAGGTTAGTAGCGGTATCGGTAGTTTGGCCATTATCCCAGTTATAGGTGTAGGGTTGTATACCCCCTGTTACATTGGGTGTGGCTTGTCCATTAGTATTACCAAAACAAGAGACATCTACTACGGTAAAGCTATTGATAGTAAGTACTGCTGGTTCTGTAACGGTGATACAAGTATCAGCCGTACAACCATTGGCATCGGTCACGGTAACACAGTAACTACCTGCTGTTAGGCCAGTAGCTGTAGTTGTTGTTTGTGTATTATTCCATAAGTAAGTAAAGCCTCCTACACCACCACTTGCATTAACCGTAGCGGTACCATCATTACCTGCATTACAAGATACAGGTGTACTTGCTGTTGTCAAATCAATAGGAGTAGGCTCCGTAACGGTGACAGAAGCCGTAGACGTACAGTTATTGGCATCGGTAGCCGTCACATTGTACACCCCAGCAGTAAGGTTAGAAGCGGTAGCGGTAGTTTGGTTGGTAGGATCATCCCATTGGAAGGTGATTGCTCCTGTACCCCCAACTCCATTGGCTGTAGCGGTACCATCATTACCCCCATTACAAGAAATATCTGTAGTAGAAGTAGTTACGGTAATGGCACTAGGCTGCGTAATGGTAACACTGGAAGTAGCCACACAATTACTATCATCCGTTACGGTAACGGTATATACACCTGCGGTAAGGTTGTTTGCAATCACCGTAGTTTGGTTGGCAGGATCATCCCATAAGAAGGTATAGTTTGGCGTACCTCCAACACTAGTTACAGCAGCCGAACCATCATTCCCCCCATTACAAGAAACATCATTGCTTACAGGAATAGAAGCAGTTAGAAGAACGGGTTCGGTAATCGTAACGCTAGAAGTAGCCGTACAGTTATTAGCATCGGTAGCCGTAACATTGTACACCCCAGCAATAAGGTTAGAAGCAGTGGCGGTAGTTTGATTGGCAGGATCATCCCATTGGAAGGTAATAACACCTGTGCCCCCAAGACCATTGGCCGTAGCAGACCCATTGTTACCCCCATTACAAGAAACATTAATTGAAGATGCTGTTAAGGTAATGGCACTAGGCTCTGTAATGGTTACGGAAGTAACCGCCGTACAGCTATTAGCATCGGTAGCCGTTACGTTATATACTCCAGCAATAAGATTAGAAGCGGTAGCGGTAGTTTGATTGGCAGGATCATCCCATTGGAAAGCGATGACACCTGTACCCCCAACTCCATTGGCCGTAGCCGAACCATCATTGCCCCCATTACAAGAAACATCGATTGAAGATGCTGTTAGGGTGATTGCATTAGGTTCTGTAACGGTTACAGAAGTAACCGCCGTACAGCTATTAGCATCGGTAGCCGTCACATTATACACCCCAGCTATTAGATTAGAAGCGGTAGCGGTAGTTTGATTGGCAGGATCATCCCATTGGAAAGTGATGACACCTGTACCCCCAACTCCATTGGCCGTAGCGGTACCATCATTGCCCCCATTACAAGAAACAGTAGTTGAAGATGCTGTTAGTGTAATGGCACTAGCTTCGGTAATGGTAACAGAAGCGGTAGCTGCACAGCTATTGTTATCAGTTACCGTTACTGTATAAATACCAGCAGTAAGGTTAGAGGCTGTCGCGGTCGTTTGGTTAGTAGGATCATTCCACAAGTAGGTGAAAGAAGTATTTCCGCCTACTTGACTGGCTGTGGCCGAACCATCATTGCCCCCATTACAAGATACATTATTATCAATTGTAATATTAGCAACTAGAACTAATGGCTGGTTGACTGTAACCGAAGTAGTCGCAATACAGCCATTGGCATCCGTAGCCGTAACTATATAGTTATTAGCCGTTAAACCAGTAGCCGTAGCGGTAGTTTGGTTGGCAGGGTCATTCCATTGGTAAGTGATAACCCCTGTACCGCCCAATCCATTGGCCGTAGCGGTACCATCATTGCCAGCATTGCAAGAAATATCAGTTGAAGATGCAGTTAATGTAATGGCACTGGCTTCAGTAACCGTCACAGAAGTCGTAGCGGTACAGTTATTGGCATCCGTAGCCGTCACATTGTAGACCCCAGCAGTAAGGTTAGAAGCGGTGGCAGTAGTTTGGTTGGTAGGATCATCCCATTGGTAAGTAATAGTTCCTGTACCCCCCAATCCATTAGCAGTCGCTGTTCCGTCATTACCAGTATTACAAGAAACACTTGTTGAAGATGCGGTTAGTGTAATAGCACTAGGTTCTGTAACGGTTGCAGAAGTTACAGCCGTACAATTATTGACATCGGTAGCCGTCACATTATACACCCCAGCAATAAGGTTAGAGGCGGTAGCGGTAGTTTGGTTGGTAGGATCATCCCATTGATAGGTAATGATTCCTGTGCCTCCAAGGCCATTAGCAGTAGCGGTACCGTCATTACCAATATTACACGAAGCATTTGTTGATACAGCTGTAACCGTAACAGCGGTAGGTTGATTGATGGTAACCGTAGCTGTAGCGATACAATTATTAGCATCTGTAATAGTAGCTGTGTAATTGCCTGACAATAAATTGGTTACTTGTAGAGTTGTTGGCCCATGTGACCAAGCAACGGTATAAGGAGCTGTACCTCCACTGCCTGCAACAGTGGCCGTGCCATCGCTGCCATTATTACACGTGGCATCCGTAGAATCTGTCATGGTTGCTACAAGCGCAGAAGCGGGTTGATTGACTTCAATACTATCTATTATGACACAACTATTATCATCCGTAACCGTAACGGTATACGTACCTGCTGTTAAGCCTGTAACACTGGCAGTTGTTTGCCCACCTACACCCCACACAAAATTTATTGGGATGGTACCACCAGTAACATTAGCCGTAGCGGTACCGTCATTGCCAATGAAACAATTAACATCGGTACTATCTAATGATAGATTAAAGGAAGAAGGTGCAACAATGACATTATCGGTAATGGTACATGTTCCTGTAGCGTCGGTAACTGTAACCGAATAACTGCCTGGACTAGCTCCTACAACAGTATCTTGGTTGGTAGGGAATGTAGATGAATTACCTCCTGACCAAGAATAGGAGTAGGGTCGCCTGCCTAAAGAGGCATTAACAGAAAGTGTAGTAAGATCTCCTGGACAAACAATAGGTGCAGTTACGATTAGATTGGTTGTCGGCGGATCATCGCTTAGACTGAAGCTTGAGGTAGCGGTACAACCATTGGCATCGGTAGCGGTTACACTATATGTTCCTACAAATAATCCATTGATGAAGCTCGTTGTTCGACCATTATTCCATACATAAGCTACAGGAGGGGTTCCACCTTCACTTTCTACTTCTAAGGTGCCTGTACCAGCACATACTGGGTTAGCAGAATCTATGAATATAATGGCCAAAGCAGGTTGTTGAGTGATGTCAACAGGGATTGTAACACTACAGCCATTGGCATCGGTAGCGGTTACTCGATAGGCACCGCTAATCATACCTACTCTGTTGATAGCTGTAGAACCATCATTCCAAGCATAAGAAACAGGAGTAGTACCACCTGTAGAAGCGAGGTTTGCTGAACCATTGGCCAAACCACATGTAGCTTCTGTTGTACTCTGTAAGAAGGCGGAAAATCCACCTGGCCCAATAAATACTAAAGCACTATCTTCGGCGAAGCAACCTGTTACGGTTTCTGTAACGGTAACATAGTAGGTGCCTCTGCGAATGTTGTTGTTGGTAGAAGTAATTGCACTATTGGTTAGAATACCATTGTCCCACACAAAGTTGTACTGACCTGTTGGATTACTTACGGTAGCTGTTGCAGAGCCATCGCCATTACAAAAAGCATCTACAGTTGTAATATTTAGTATCGGATTAGGATTAACGGTTACTGTAAAGTTGATGATGGTAGGACAAGCTACTAAAGTACCTGAAGCAGTTGATGTTCTGGAATAAATAGTAGCCGTATAAGTTGTTGTAAAGGATGGATTGACTGCAATACTAGAAGGATTGCTTGTAACAATATTTGTTACTGGTGTCCAGAATACAGAGTCTGTAGCAGCAAGTCCCGTAAGACTTAGTGTAGCGGTGTCATCCAGACAAATGGTAACATCGCCAGAACTAGTTACTGCTGGACGGGGTAACACATGCAAAAATACACTATCTAAAGGAGAGTTACCACAACAATCTGTTACTATAGAAAGTGTAATGACATAAAATCCGGTTGCATTAAATTGGCTATTTACACTAGGAATACTTCCTGGATTTGGAATGGCTCCGTTGAAATTCCAGACATAGTTATCTGCAAAAAATTGACTTTCAAAAGATGTAAAGTCCCCTTCACAAACCGTAAAAGTATCAGGGCCGATAGCTGTAGCACTACTTATAATATTAGGAACAATAGTGTTTTCAAATGAGATATTGTGAAAATCAACATAAGTATTGGTACCTTTAGCTACTGTATAGCGATTGATAGTACTATACATTGTACTATCTACATTATTAGAACTAGTAGGAGGCGTTGCACTATTGGTATTAACATCAAAATCCCAGTTACCTACAGCGGTTGAGGTGCTGTAAGTAACATTGGTATTGGTACAATTGATATTAGTTACTTCAATTACAGGTTGTGCGGCTAGATTAAAGGCAATATCATTACTAACGGGAGCAGCACCACTGGCTTGGAAAATAGCATTGGCTTCACCGGGTTGTCCATCGCCACCATCGCCACCGTTACCACCAGCACCGCCGTCGCCACCATCGCCACCACAGCCTACTTCACCACTTGTAAAGGTGCTTCCATTACCGCCATTGTCACCATTGCCACCATTGCCACCAGCACCACCGTTGCCACCAGCACCAGCTGTACCAGCTACTACATTGGCTTGCGTGAAATTGGCATTGGCACCATTAAGCACGAGGTATACCGCAAAGGAAGAACCACCACCAGAGCCAGCAGAGCCACCAGAGCCAGCTTGGCCACCACCGCCTCCACCTCCGCCGCCGGAGCCTTTACCATCTATACAGAAGAAGCCGCCTTCGCCAGCACCTCCACCGCCTCCACCGCCGCCAGAGCCACCAGTGCCTGCGGTTCCTGCTGTACCAGTACCACCTGGTACCCAAAAGCCACCGACATGTGAACCTGTAGGGCCAGGGGTTCCAGCGGTTCCACTGGTTCCATTGACCCCATCTTGGCCATCGAGTCCAGACTCTCTAGAGTTACAATTTACATTACTATTACAGCCTGTTTCATTGCCACCATTGCCACCAGCACCTAAGGCACCACCACCATTACCACCACGTGCGCCGTCGCGATCTTCTCCACCACCAGAACCACCACCACCACCAGAACCACCATTGATTCCAGCAGGAGCTGTACCATTCTGACCAGGGTTGGCAGCAGTAGTACCGCCGCCACCGCCATTGCCACCTAATACAGCAGCACCACCACGTCCACCACGACCTCCGCCGCCATTTCTGCTGTCATTATCATTGTCACCAGCCTGACCAGCCACACCAAATGTTCCATTGGCTCCATCGGAGCCATTCGTTCCGGCAATCCCTGCACCTGCATTACCAGCAAGAATTTGACAGCGTACAATGTCATAATCGCTACAGCCTGTTAGGTGCAAGCCATAAGTAGATGTAGCAGCAGTATTGGCATCGGCTGTAGCAATTGTTAAATCTTGTAGGCGAAAGCCTGTAGCACCATTTCCATAAAAAGTTACTAGACGAGGCGCATTGGCTGGTCCTTCGGGATTGGCTGTAGATCGTATAATTGATGTAGCACCTGCCAAACTAGACTTTTCCCAACCATTGTTTGGGTCAAACCCACCTTCTATGGTTAAGAAACTTCCAAGCATTAGTGGATTATCTAAGGTATAGATACCTATTGCCATTTTGATAACTGTATTGTCACAAGCGGCAAGAACAAGAGCACTGGCTAAATTTGTAGGGTCAGCTTGTGTACCTGCTCCAGAAGCTAGTCCAGTAGGAGTAACATATATATTAACACAGCTCGGTAAAACAGGAGGCGAACCTACAGTAAGAAAAGCTGTATCTTCACTAGTACACCCCGAAAGAGGATCTGTTATTCTAACAACATAAGGATAAACCCCCGATGCTGTAGGCACTGTGACATTTTGTAAAGAAGTCAATCCAGAAACAGTACCTGTTCCTAAAGGATTATTACTAGGATCAAACCAAGCAAAGGTAGTACCTGCACGATCTGCATTACCTGTTAGCACAAAATTGGCACCTCCACAAACGTCGGCTGTTTGTGGAAACACATTGATGTTGGGATCAGCTGATACTGCAACATTGACTACATCTGAAGCCACACAACCATCTGTATACTGTAAGGTAACCGTATAGTTGGTTGTAGTGGTTGGGGTAGCTGTTGTTGACGCTGTATTGGGGGAACCAAGCGTAGGATCAGGTGTCCAACTAAAGGAGGAAACTAGATTAGGAGGTGCTGCTGTTATTGCACTGAGTGTCGTAACTTCTCCAGAACAAACTTGTACATCAGGGCCAGCATCAACAGGTGGGTTGGGGTTGGGGCCTACATTAATAATATAGGATTGTGTATTTTGTCCAACAATAGGACAGGCATCATCTAATGCTGTGATAGAAAATACATGTGTCCCTAAATCACCTGGTCCTGTGTTCCAACAGAAACGGCCTGTTATGTTATTACCAGAACCAGTAGTTGTGAATGTTGCTCCTGGAATTGTATTACTAAACGTTAGGTTCAGGTTTTGATTATTATTAACATCAGAAACATTTACATCAAAGCACAACTGTGCCCCCTCACAGATCGTTGTATCAAAAACAGTAGAACTACTATTGATACCTGAAAGGGTAGGAATGTCATTATTACAATTGACAATATTAAATTGTATATCACGCGTAATCGTACCAATCAATACACCATTTCTATATTCTTCAACCAATACACACATTACTGCTATTTGGGGTTGGCCAACGGTGAATTGAATATCTCCTGTTTGAGGATTGATAGTAATGGGGCTAGTGAGCGGGTTGTTACCACTAAAAGCAGAGCGATAAGTGACAGGTGTGGAGGCATCATTTTGACAATTGGTCATAGCGTATACCAAAGAATCACCGTCTGCATCAAAAGCCAATTGTTGGTAATTAACAGGTTGATTGACACAAGCAAATAGTTGTGGGTTGCTTGCAAAAGACGGAGAGTTGTTGCAACTAACCACCGTATTGTCTAAGGTTGTTTGTACATAAATTCCTGTACTACTCGGACTACGGATATTGCTAATAGTTCTATTTCTACAACAAGAACTAGCCGAGAGCACCCAGTCATTACAGGAACTGGGAAGTGTTAGTGTGCCTTGGTATACGTGGAGTTCTACCCCAATTGGACCACTACCCCCACAGGCACTAGGCTGCGTGGGACAGAGTGGTGTAATATCTGTCACGGATTGACGTGAGAGGGTTACACTAGAAGAAATACCACAAGAAGCCGAACTGTAACGCACGATCTGTGAAGCGCCTAAAGACACTCCATTACAATCTCGATAAATGTTGACGGTGACTTGGTATTGATTAGGGCCAATACAAGAGTAGGTAATATCCCATCCTGTAAAGTGAGAGGCAAAGCCCATCGTGCTCCCTCCCAAAAAAAGTACCCCTACAAGTAAGAGGCGCAAAAAAGAGCTATGTAAAGTAGATTGCATAGTTAAAATTTTGTTTTGACAAACAAATTGTTTATTAGATGATCTAAGGACACGTTTAGCTAGTGTGTATACTTTGTTTGAGGTTACAAACAGAATAGTAGCGCACTGTATTCACGAGTTTTAATTTTTAATTTATTAATAGTAACTAGTCTATTAAGGGGGGGACGTTATATATTTTACTCAAAGATACTATAGAGTAAGTGAATTTTAATTATAAGCAGGGTATCAATTCCTTAAAAGTTGTTAATAGTGATGCCAAAATTGACTATTAAGGTAGGAATATTTGTAGTAAGAATCGAAATGGATTTCTATTTTTTTGATGGGATACATGTATTTATTAAATGATTCTTAACAATGTGAATTATAAAAATTATTTTGCTCAAGATACTTCTCTTTATAGAGAAACAAGAAGTAGAAAAAGGTTTCTTTTAATGCTTAGTCAGTATTTGATGACTTTGCAGACTCCAATAGGAGTAATAAAATAACGTGATTAGAGCCTAATTATATATACCCAAAGGAATTATTTTTGGAACAAGAGGCAATTTGTTTTGTTTTTTTATCAAAATATAGGGTATAAAAACGGCAATTATAGACCATTCGTTATCTTTGATTGAAGGGGGGTATTCTACAAAAATGAGGCAGAGTCCTTTTGATGATTATTAAATTAATAAACTACATTTGTTGGCCTTAACAACATTGTGGCGTGAATAACTTTTACTTTACACTATTTCCCAATGCAATACATTCAATTATAACGGAGTTACAGATGTACTTACGAATGAACAGGGTTTGTTCAAATAGGGGGAATCAGTTGAATGTAAGATGTTTTATAAAAGGCAAATAGCCATAAAATATTAATCTGAATACTATGGACAATCTTCCGATGGGGCATCAACTCTCTCCTTGGGTTATTATTGGTGTCGTTTTAGGGTACTTTGCTTTGCTCTTAGGAGTAGCCTGGCGTACCAGTCGTGAGGCTAGTACCAATGATTTTTTTACAGCGAGTCGTCAATCTCCTTGGTATGTGGTGGCATTTGGGATGATTGGAACTTCTTTGTCGGGGGTTACTTTTATTTCTGTGCCTGGAACAGTAGGAGCTGTTTTTATGAATACTGAATTGGAGCAAGCTCCCAATATGGGTTTTTCGTATTTGCAGATGGTTTTTGGATATGTGGCAGGGTATGCGGTCATCGCATTAGTGCTATTGCCTTTGTATTATAGGCTACAGTTGACCTCTATTTATACCTATTTGGAAGGGCGCTTTGGAACGAGAGCGTATAAGACAGGCGCTGCTTTTTTCTTGGTATCTCGTGTTATAGGAGCTGCTTTTAGGTTGTATTTAGTGGCAATGGTTTTGTTTTTATTTGTTTTTGAGGCAATGGGAGTGCCTTTTTGGGCCGTAGCTTTGCTAACTATTGTCTTGATTTGGGTGTATACGTTTAAAGGAGGTATCAAAACAATTGTGTGGACGGATACGTTGCAGACCTTTTTTATGTTAGTGGCGGTGATTTGGACTTTGTATGAATTGAACAATGCCTTGCTTGCTGCTGACTTGTCACCTTGGGAAACGATAAAAGCGGCAGAGTTGGATCAAATCTTCTTTTTGGAAGGAGGTTGGACAGATCCCAACAATTTTTTTAAGCAATTTTTGGCAGGGATGTTTATTGCCATTGTCATGACGGGTTTGGATCAGGATATGATGCAAAAGAACCTGACCTGTAGAACCCTCAAAGATGCCCAAAAAAATGTCTTTAGTTTTAGTTTGGTTTTGGTAGGGGTGAATTTCTTGTTCTTGGTGTTGGGAGCGTTGTTGGCGGTTTATGCCGTGACCTTTCAGTTAGATATATCCAGACCTGATACCCTATATCCCACTATTGCATTGGAGTATTTGCCTACAGGAGTCGGACTCTTGTTTTTGATTGGGTTGGTAGCTGCTGCTTATTCTAGTGCAGACTCTGCCTTGACAGCCTTGACGACTTCTTTTTGTGTAGATTTTTTGGGCTTCAAAGTCGGAGAGGCAACGCCGAAGGAAGCGGTAGCCGTAGACCAAGTGCTAGATGCTCCAATAGTAGATCAAACCCCTGAGATCGCAGCCAATAAAAAAGCAGTTTCCTTGCGTTACAAGGTTCACATCGGGTTTTCCATTTTACTGTTTCTAACCATTGTACTGTTTTGGTTTATCAATGATGAATCCGTTATTGTGAAACTCTTTAAGTATGCTGGCTATACCTATGGGCCTTTGTTGGGCTTGTATGGGTTTGGGTTGTTGAGCAAGCGTCGAGTAGTAGATAGATGGGTGCCTTTTATTTGTATTTTAGCCCCTATATTAACTTATGTTATTAATGCCAATTCAGAGCTACTTTTGTTTGGGTACAAATTTGGATTTGAATTACTTTTACTGAATGGCTTGCTAACTGCATTAGGGCTATTCTTGGTGAGTAGCAAAGAGCTTTCGGCTCCTGAATTATGATAAACGTTATTAATAAAAAGATAAAAAATGGCGACAAAACAATTAATTGAGTGTGTTCCTAATTTTAGTGAAGGGCGCGATGAGGCAGTTATTCAGCAAATTGCACAAAGTATTCAACAGTCAGAAGGCGTAGAGCTATTGGATGTAGATCCAGGCAAAGCGACCAACAGAACGGTAATGACGTTTGTAGGAGAGCCCGATGCTGTGATCGAAGCGGCTTTTCAGGCCATCAAAATGGCGGCTAGTTTGATTGATATGCGCCAACACCAAGGAGAACATCCGCGTATGGGAGCCACAGATGTTTGTCCATTGATTCCAATTGCCAACATCAGCATGGAAGAAACGGTTGTCTACAGTCAGAAATTGGCAGAGCGAGTAGGACAAGAATTGGGGATTTCTATTTTTTTGTATGAAGCCTCTGCTACCGATCCTCGTTGGAAAAACCTAGCAAATATTCGATCTGGAGAGTATGAAAAAATGGGATCTAAACTGCAACAAGATGATTTTAATCCAGATTTTGGCCCTTCGGTGCTCCATGAAACAGCTGGGGTAACGGCTATTGGAGCAAGAGATTTTTTAATTGCTTACAATGTAAATCTCAATACAACTTCAACCCGTCGAGCCAACTCTGTTGCTTTTGATGTGCGCGAAGCAGGACGTATCAAAAGAGAAGGACATCCCGTAACAGGCAAAATTGTACGAGATGAAAACGGGGATGCTTTGCGGGTCTCTGGTGCTTGCAAAGCTGTGAAAGGCATTGGATGGTATATAGAAGAATATGGCATTGCTCAAGTATCTATGAATTTAACGGATATCAATCAAACACCATTGCATGAGGTTTTTGAGGCTTGTTGTGCTTCTGCTACGGCACGTGGGATGCGCGTAACTGGTTCAGAGTTGATTGGCCTAATGCCCTTGCAAGTAATGCTAGATGCTGGCAAGTATTTCTTAGAAAAACAACAACGTTCTTTGGGTGTATCCGAAGAGGAAATTATCAAAATAGCCATCAAGTCGATGGGCTTAGATGAATTACAACCCTTTGATCCTCAACAAAAAATTATAGAATATCGTTTGGCGGCAGCCCAGTCTACACCTTTGCTAGATATGACACTGCCTGCTTTTGCCTCTGAAACAGCTTCGGAGAGCCCTGCACCTGGAGGTGGTTCTATTGCCGCTTATGCAGGGGCATTGGGGGCAGCGCTTGGCACAATGGTAGCCAATTTATCGGCCCAAAAACGCGGTTGGGAGGCACAATTGCCTCATTTTTCTGCTCGTGCCGAACAAGGGCAAGCACTAATGGCACGTCTATTAGCCAAGGTAGATGAAGATACAGAAGCGTTTAATGGAATTATGCAAGCCTTTCGTTTGCCGAAAGGCAGTGCTCAAGAAAAACAAGTGCGTAAGGCAGCGATTCAGGCCGCTACCAAACATGCTGTAGAAGTTCCCTTTGAGGTCATGGGCATTGCTTTTGAAACCTTGGACTTGATGGAAGATATGGCCCGTCAAGGCAATCCCAATTCTATTTCGGATGTGGGGGTTGGCACCAGTTGTATTCATACGGCCGTTTATGGGGCGTATTTGAATGTGCTGATTAACTTAAAGGATATAGAAGATGAGGCGTATGTGGAGAATAAACGAGAGGAGGCAAATATATTATTGCAAGGGTTAGCAGAGCGAGAGCAAGAAATATTGGATATGGTACACGCTATTATCAGCGAATAGTTAATTCTTTATCAAGGAATTATTACCAGAAAATTAAGAACTGTAGAGTAAAGCTTTGCAGTTCTTTTTTTGTGCAAATACAGGAGGAGTCCTATTCTGATTTTCCGTATTAATCAACAAATTCTTAGTATCTTTGAGCGCAATTTTAGAGCCAATCATCTAATCCTACTTATTCTATATTTATGAAACATCACTTAACTTTATTGGTATTCCTTTTATCGAGTTTTCCTATAGTGCTTTGGGGACAGCAATCGACTACTACGAGTACTCCTATTATTATCAACAGTGCTGTAATGCCTCCAGCATTAACGCTAACTACTACCAATGTTACCTGCTTTGGTGCCAATGATGGTTGTGTAACAGCAGTGGTTACAAGCAGTGCAGGGCAGTTGAGCTATTTGTGGTCTACAGGAGATACCACTAGTACGGTTTGTGGTTTGGGCGCAGGGCAGTATTTTGTAACCGTCACGGATACAACGGGAGTTTTAATAGCGGATACAACAATTACTCAAGCTCCATTCTTATTAGTAGCTAGTATAGACAGCATTGGTGAAGAAGTTTGCGCTGGT
The DNA here is from genome assembly GCA_045105775.1 of Aureispira sp. Taxonomy (GTDB): domain Bacteria; phylum Bacteroidota; class Bacteroidia; order Chitinophagales; family Saprospiraceae; genus Aureispira. The sequence goes on along the minus strand of JBGCDW010000179.1, from coordinate 9,567 downwards.
AATAACAATGGATTGGTCAATCTAGCGGTTACAGGTGGGGTAACACCTTATAACTTTCAATGGTCCAATGGTTTTACCACACAAAATATAACCAATCTAGCAGCAGGATTATATACGGTCACGGTTACAGATGATAATGGTTGTACACTACTGGATACAGCCCTAGTTCCCTTAGTAGGAGCATTGGATATTAGTATTGATAGTACCGTCAACCCTTTGTGTAATGGAGACAGCACAGGCGCAATTTTTACCCTATTTACAGGAGATACTACTACCAATGATTGTAGTTCGCCCGTGGTGCTGCTCAGTGAGGTTTTATATCGCCCTGGTGGAGGATTAAACAATGGAACAAGCCCCAATACAGGAGAATATATAGAACTAATAGGCCCTCCTGGAGCGGATATTAGTTGTTATGTATTGTCGGACGGAGATTGGACAATTACCATCCCTCCAGGAACAACCATACCCAGTGATGGTATTTTTACCATTGGTAATGACTTTGTATGGGGAACAGGAACCTTTGATTTGGATGCAGAAAATTGTAATTGTTTTACAGATGGAAATGGAGGATCAGGGTTGTTAATTCTCACAGATGGAGGAGAGACCATTGCAATGTTTAATGCAACAGGAACTTTTGTCGATGGCGTGGCCTATGGCAATCCCTCGGCTGGCAATCAACCCTATGGAACTACCATTGGTACTATAGGTTTAGCAGGCTGCCTCAATGCCGTGACATTTCCTGCGGGCAGTGCCTACAGCACCGCTCCTGGAGGCGTAGCAGCTGGTGCTTCTGTTGTTCGTGATTTGAATACAGGAGCATGGGGGAGTCAAGCAGGCGGCTCTTTAAATGCTTGTAGCAATGTAGGAGGAACAGGGGCTAATAATAATGGTATTAGTTATTTGTGGAATACAGGAGATACTACACAACATATTTCAGGCTTGCCAGCAGGTACATATACCATAACCGTTACCAATGTGTTGGGCTGTATGGATACGGCTAGTTTTACGCTTGTTGAACCCAATCTTATAACCGCAGCAACGACCAGTACAGCTATTGCCTGTATGGGAGATTCTACAGGAAGTATTGATTTGACGGTTGCAGGAGGTACGACACCTTATACGTTTACTTGGTCAAATGGAGCTACTACAGAAGATTTGATTAACATTCCAGCAGGTATTTATTGTGGGACGATAACGGATGACAATGGTTGTACCGCTTTTTTGTGTGACACTATATTGGAAGATTCTTTAGATATTCCTTTTGATACCTTAACACTTTGTGCAGGCGATTCTATCCAATTATTAGTCAATACAACCGTATCTACCATTCGTTGGACTCCTACCCTCGGATTGAATAATGATACGATTATTAATCCTTTTGCACGTCCTCTCACTACCACTACGTATGTAGTGACTTATATAGATACTATTAGTGGTTGTACGATGCAAGACTCTGTTGTGGTACAAGTTGGTGGCTCGGCTTCTTTGGTTAGTTTGGACAGTGCCACCTCACCTAGCTGCTTTGCCGATACGAATGGAAGTATTATGACCAATAGTAGCAATACAGATCTGAACTATTTGTGGAATACTGGCGATACCACCGCCAATTTGACCAATATTTCAGCAGGCATGTACACACTCATTGCTACAGATAGTGCAAATTGTGTGGATACATTGATGGTAACACTTATACAGCCCGATAGCTTGCAATTGAGCTTAGGAGCCGTAACAAATGTAACTTGCCGAAGTGGAAACGATGGTGCTATTGCCTCTGCTACTGTGTTAGGGGGTACCGCAACCTATACGTATTTGTGGTCGGATGCCAATGCTTCTACAACAGATAGTCTTGATAATTTGAGTGCTGGCTTGTATATTCTGACCGTGACGGATGCCAATGGTTGTACAGTAGTGGGAACAGCTAGTGTGACCGAACCAATAGATTCTATTAGTATAGGTTATACCGCTACCCCTGTAACTTGTGGTAATACCAGTGATGGTACGGCTACTGCTTTACCTATTAATGGTATAGGTGCTTATACGTACCAGTGGGATGCTACGGCCAATAGTCAAACAGGAGCAACAGCTACAGGCTTGACTTCTGGAACGTACTCTGTGAGTGTGACGGATGCCTTGGGATGTACGGCTACCGCATTGGGTATTTTTGTGCCAGCCAATATAGCCATTGATACCAATAGCATTACCTTGGTGGCCTTGGATAGTACGGTAGATTGTGATTTGTTGCCTACAGGTTCTTTGAGAATAAATACGGTAAACAATTACAATTATCTATGGAGTGATGGCAGTACCAATCAGCAAGCAGACAATCTGGCAGCTGGGCCTTATGCCGTTACGGTTAGTAATAATCAGAATTGTAGTGTGGTGTTGTACGATACCATTGTTGCACCTTTTGTGCCCGATGTGCAACCGTTTATAGAGGTGTTTAACAACACGAGTAGTGCGGGTGTTTCGGGAGATGTATTTACAATTGGAGCAGGGAATAATCAAACAAGTCTTGGCGTGCAGTATGATTGGACAGTTAGTGATATGAATGCTTTGATTGCCAATGCTTTGGTGCCCAATACAACTGTATCTGCCAATCGTTCAGGAACCTATTTGCTAACCCTTACGGCTACTGCCAATGATGCCGATGCTTGTCAAGATACAGGTTCTGTTACCTTGACTATCGAATCCGTTTACATGGGAATGCCTACTGCATTTACACCCAATGGTGATGGTGTGAACGATTTTTATCGTCCTGTCGGATTGACGGAAGAAGATGTAGTTAGTTTTAAAATTTACAATCGTTGGGGGCAAATTGTTTATCAAGGAGCTGACTTGGAAGATGGGGGCTGGGATGGCCGTTTTCAAGGCACCGAGCAACCGAATGATGGGTATGTTTTTGTATTAGAATACAGAATAGGTGCGCGCGATGTAGAGCAACACAAAGGTAGTTTTATGTTGTTTAGATAAGCATAGCATCAGCCAGTTAAAACCAATAGGGCGCAATTGCAAATTGAATTGCGATTGCGCCCTACTTCTAAATAGAATCTCGTTGTTTCTGATTAGGCTATTTGTTCCTCGCTTACGCGTAATTGGAATCCATTGCCATGAATATTAACGATTTCAATGCTTTCATCCTTCTTGAGATATTTGCGTAGTTTGGTAACAAATACATCCATACTGCGAGCCGTAAAGTAATTGTCTTCGCCCCAAATTTCCTTAAGTGCAATACTTCTAGGCAAAATATCATTCAGATACAAGCAGAATAAACGCAGCAGCTCTGATTCTTTTGGAGAGAGTTTGTCCTTGCTTTCATTCTCACCATAGGTCAAAATACGCAATGGATAATTGAAATGGTACTTACCAATATTAAACTCCTTGGTTTCTTGACGTTGGCGTTCTGGTTTTTGGCTGCGTTTTAGAATGGCGTGGATTCTGTACAACAATTCCTCTGGTGCAAAAGGCTTGGGAATATAATCATCTGCTCCTGCCTGGAATCCACGAATAACATCATCTTTCATGGTTTTGGCCGTTAGAAAAATGATGGGAACAAATTGATCTACTACACGTACATCCTTGGCTAGGCTCAAGCCATCTTTCTTAGGCATCATTACATCAAAAATACACAGATCAAATTTATCCTGTTGAAAGCATTTCCAGCCTGCTTCTCCATCTTCTGCCAGCACTACTTCATAATCATTCATTTCTAAATAGGAGCGCAAAACGTCCCCAAAGTTTTTATCATCCTCAACTAATAGGATTTTTCCTTTTGTCTCCATAGTCTCTTGTGTATTTTTACGTAAAATTGGAATAGTTCAAATAATGCTCGTTGCTCAAAAACAGTTTTCAAAGATAAGTTAAATCCTGTATCAACCATTTGTGTCTTAGTGTGCTACAAAAAAAACGCCGTCTTGTTCTAAAACACCGCTAACCTAGTGGCTATAGGTCAAAAATAACTTTTCTATAAGATTTTACTAGGGATAAGACAACAAAATCAGCCAAATATTGCTATATCTAAAGGTGTAATTATTACCAAGTGTAAAAAAATGACATTATTTTAGATATTCTTAATACAATACAATCATGAGAATAAAATTAGACATGCCCCAGAATTATGACTTTCGTACTGAATTGACCGTAAGGGTTACGGATATTAATTACGGAGGACATGTGGGCAATGAAATGCTATTGGTGTACGCCCAACAAGCACGAACGGAATGGTTTAGACAATGGGGCTATGGCGAATTGGATGTGCTTGGAATGGCAATAATTATGACAGATGCAGCCATTATTTACCAAGCAGAAATGCATGAAGCTGATGTTATAGAAATTGAAGTAGGTATCAAGGATCGCTCTAGGTTGGGGTTTGATTTGTATTATCAAATGACCAATAAAATAACAGGAAAACAAGTAGCGCGTGTCAAAACAGGTATCTTGTGTTTTGATTACGATAAGAAAAAAGTGGCTCCTATACCAACAGGGTTTGTTGAACAATTAGAATTATTGTCGCATGAATAAAGTGATTGAGCATCCCATACTGGGAGCTATTCTTTATAAAAAGAACAAACGCTCCAAAAATATTACCATTCGGGTAAAAGAAGGGGGAAAAGTACAGGTGAGTATGCCTTATCGTGCCCCTTATCAGGAAGCTATGCGAGTGGTCAACCAGCACATTCATTGGATTGAGGAACAATTGGTGCAATCCGTTCAGTTGCAAGCCCAAAAAGCACTGGATTGGGACAGTAATTTTACGATTCTCAACCGACCATTAACCCTAGAGCCTTATAGTGGCAACTCGCCCCAAATGGAATCTACCGTCGAACAAATCAGGCTTTTAGTACCCCAAGACTGGGATTTTAAAGACAAGGAACAACAGCAAGTCCTTCAAAAAATAATGATAGAACTGCTCCGAATACTAGCCAAAGAATACCTCCCACAGCGCACCCACTATTGGGCCAATTATCATCAAATAAAAATCGGCGAAGTACGAGTCAAGCACGTCAAAACACGTTGGGGCAGTTGCTCTAGCAAGGGCAATATCAATTTGTCGGTACACCTGATGCTGCTGCCGTCCACTTGGATTGATTATGTTATTTGTCACGAATTGGCGCACATCAAACACGCCAACCACAGCCCTGCTTTTTGGGCACACTTGGAGCAATTACTACCTGGTGCCAAGCAATTGGACAAAGCACTCAACCAGTACAGCCGCCCTTTTTAGTGTGTGAATAATTTAAATGTGTTTCTTGTCGTTTATCAATGAGTTTGCCATTGAGGGTGGTATAACAATTGAGCTATTGTTGTTTATAGGGACCTAGAAATTTATCTCCATTAAAATGTACTAGGTGCTCTGGGTTATCAGCAATCCAAACCTCTGTTTCCCATGGAATGTCAGCAATAAATTTTCTAAAGGTTTTTCTATCCAAAAATGCTGTTACATAAATAATATCAACTGTACATTGTTTTGTTAATGCTTCTAACTGCAATAAACGTAATTCGTCAATAGCACCAGAGCTGTGAACTGCTTCAATCAAATACAACCAATTTTTTTCCTTGGAATAAGCAACTACATCAGGTAATTCTTCATGAGATATTTCAAAAAAATCTAATTGTTCCAGAGCAGTTTTATCTAAATGAAGATATTTGTCAGCAGTATCTCCAACATAAAGTACATTGGCACCAAAACCATATACAGGGAGAAAATCTTCAATAATAGCTTTTTGTAAATCATTGTGTGCGCCTTGAGAAAATTCAAGTTTTGTTCCAGATGGAAGCAATACAGGAATCTTATTTAGTGCTCTTTTTCTTTGGAGTTTTTCTACAATAGGTTCAATTCCTGCCAATTCCTTTTTAACATAAGTGTCCCATTCTGACATTGGATACCTTCTCACTAAATCTGCATAAAGAGGATTCAACCCATACCCTCTAGTTGAATTATTAGTAGCGGAACTTGGACTTGATTGTAATATGACACTTGCCACAACTAACAGTTTTAAATCTTTTCTTCTTATATCATCATAAGAACCACTGCTAATTTTTTCTTGAAAATGCTGGTTGACATACTCAATGATCTCTCGTGTTTTTAACGCATAAGAATCTTGTTCTAAGTCCTTCGCTTTCTTAAAATCTTCAAGTTTTTTTACATCACAAACTGCCAAGAATACAATGGCCATTCGTTCCAGCCTTCTGGGTGTACCATCTACTGGGATCCCAAAACATTCTAGCATGTAAAGTGCATGTCTAATGAGTTTCTGTACACTTGCTTTTTTAGCTTTAAATGTTTTTAATTTATCTTGGTTGATGTAGTCTTTTACGCTCATGAAAAAGTGATAATTGATTGTTTTCGTCTCTTAATTGGTAATTAGTTCCTGTTTCTTGGGAGATAAAATAGTGCTTTATTTCTTGAGCTAAAGAGAGGGCAAAATAAGGAGCTACTGCATTGCCGATCTGATTATAACAGCTAGTTTCTTTACCTGAAAAGGAAAACCAATCAGGAAAACTTTGAAGTCTAGCAGCTTCCCTAACAGTTATTCTTCTACGTCGTCCATCAGGCAATTTCACCCGATGCATATCCCCAGTAGAACCAGCCAAATTTCGACAAGTCAAGGTTCTAGAAGGTCTATCTAAGTATAAATCTCTTGGATTCACACATTTTGATGCCTTTTCATATTTTGCAATATACTTGTCCATGCTTGGCGTTAAGAACTTTGCATTTTTAGGTATGTCAAAAGCCATCTTACCTAGGGCTTCCCCTACTGTAACCGTGTAATTGAATTTTGCTGGAAAATTGATTTTTCTTCTTGCTCCTACTACTATTAATCGTTCTCTATTTTGAGGCACTCCATAATGTTTAGCATTAAGTAATGTATAAGAAATATCATACCCCAATGCTGTTAAATGCTTAATTACTTCTTCTAAATACCACTTATTCTTATATAACAATCCTCTTACATTTTCAAAAAGAAATACTTCTGGTCGCACTTGTTCTACTGCTGAAATAAAAATAGGAAATCCATCTCTAGCATCTTTCAAACCCAATTGTTTACCTCCTACACTAAAAGGTTGGCACGGTGGTCCACCTATAATTAAATCAGCTTCTGGGAATTTTGTATTAACATCCAATTCTTGATTAAAACATTCTCCTAGCAAATTATTTTGATAGGTTGTAGCTGCGTCATGAAGTTTCTCATAACCTATTGTCTTAAAACCAACGGCTTCAAAACCAAGTGATAAACCGCCGCAACCTGCAAATAAATCAATGACAGTTTTGTTGAACTGCTGATTTATTTGTGGCTTTAATTCTGTGTTTATTTTTTGTACATAATTCATAATTCAAAGATAAGGCATTTTTTATTCTTATGCTAATGCACTCTATAGTGCTTACTTACCCCTGATAAGCCTCATCCTGAGCAATAGTACTCAATACCCAAGAAAAATCACCCAAATTGGTTTTGGTGCCACAATATTGACAAACGGCACTGTCACTCATTTTGTCCGCAGCAGCTCCACAATTGGGGCATTGGTGTACATCAAATTGCTCCTCAGGCTTTTCTACACCAATTTTGCGTACAAAAGTCCAGTATTCAGAGAAGGCTCTTGGACGTTTTTTATCTCCTCCAATCAATTGACCATTCTCATTTTCAGTATAGTCAATGGCACTTGCAAAAATGCGTACAGTGATCGACTCATAGAAATTATCTGAAGTAATCTTAACAGGATCTATTTTGGTCAATTGGATGTTTTCTAGGCGATTGTAATACCCATGTTCTTTGTACAAACGAATCCAAAAAGCATTGGATTCGTGCAAACGATCGCTCAATAAGTGTCGCACACTATTCCAGTTATCGCGCTTGGACCAAGCCGAATACATCGCCACAAAGGTTTCGCGCACCACCTTATCCATAAAGGTGGTCCAATATTCGGCAGGATTGGCTAGTTGATGTCGCTGTATAAAGGCATTTCCTTTTTGTTGTAAGAATGGGTCAAATAAGGTTGGACTATTGGTGCCTACTTCAGGGGCATAATGTCCAAGCGATTCGGCACGTACATGCTCGTGTTGTTGGATGATAATTTTTTGTACCATCCATGTCATATCTCCTGCTACGATTTGGGTATGACAATAGCCACAAGTGCCTGCATCGTTGAAATCGTTGGGGGCACCGCAACTGGGGCAAGCCAAGTCACGCATGGCTGCTGGATCAGCGGTCTGGTGTTGTCCTCGGCGAGAGAAAACCCAACGCTCTTTTAGAATATGTCGAAAACTTTTGCCTTGGCGAGTTGTGGTAAAATTAGTATCAAAATCTACAATGATATTCACAAAACTAGTATGTATATCTACCTCCATGATTTGCAAATTTCCGACAACCACTTCTGTCCGTGGTTGTTGCTCGCCAGCACTGGTAATTTGCAATTTGATTTCATCACTCAAAAATGGCTTGACATCCTTGAGGGCAGGGGTCGAAAGGCTGGTGTATAACTTGTGGTATAAGGAATGGGCAAAATCCAAGAACAATACTTCCGAGAATTGTGCATCTTGAGCCACCAAAGCTGCAATCTGTTTTTGTTTGATACTATTGCTCGCTTGACTGTGATGCTGGTGGTCGCTGCCCGAGCTGCGTACATAATTGCTAACCTGTTGCCCATTGGCTTGGCCTCTTCTGTGGTATACGAAAAATGCGATGACCCCAACAATTACAATAGCAATTTGCACAGGGTACGGCAATCTCAAAAAGAGATAAATCAACAACCCTATATCTATATCACTATCTCCTCCACCACTATAGCCCCCACCCGAAGAACCACCACTATACGAGTGCCCTCCTCCAGGGCGCGCCCACAACCATTCGGGCCAGCAGATCAGCAAGAGTAAGCTCGCAAGAGCTAGGAACATACCTAAACGTCTAAGAAAAGTAGTAGATAACATAAGTTGGGTAATAATTAGAGTTGTACTTGCAAATGATTGGGTAGCTCATTGATGTCATTCGGACGAATGGGGAGACATGACTCAAAAAGTGGAATAGTATCCTCAATGGTTCGGAGCAGGGCTTCTGCGGGTTGTTTCGAGGCAAACAAGTCTTGGAATTGTGTGGTTAAATTATCCAATTCATCTACCGTCAATTCCATATCCACTTTCAAATCCCACAACAAAGTCGTTTGTTGTTCTAAAACAGAAACAAATAAAAGGACAGCCGTATGATGAGAGGTGCGATACAAATGTGCTTTCTGAAAAACAGCTCTAGCCATGATTTCAGCGTGGCGTTTGGAGCGTTTTTTATGGATTAAAACGCGTTTGAGGTTGGGTATGAATTTGATAATGCCTATTCCTAAAGAAAAAGACAAAAACGTACCTAGCAGAATGGTGTACAAATGGATGACCATAGGCATCATAAAGGTGGTGACCAAAAAAGTGGCAGCCAGCACAATACCTCCCCACAATTCTACATCTCTATAGTCGTCGCTTTGGGGGTAAATAACGGTTACAAATTCTACACTACTGCGTAATTCTAGCTCTTGAATAGCTTTATCCAACCGATCTTGATAGCTGCTTTCAAAGAAAATTTTCATAGA
>JBGCDW010000178.1:0-3948 GCA_045105775.1 Aureispira sp. | reverse complement strand
TATTCTTTGAAGAAATTGCTACCAATTGATGAAAGACTTTGAATTATCTGCTAGTACTAGCTTGGGGGCTTATCTAGGAAGAACAACAGAACCAATACCATTGCTTGCTTGGGATTATTCCAAGTCACTGGCTCCAGAACTGCCCGTTTTTTTGGATACAAATGTATTGTTGGGCTATTATCAAATGCCTCTAGCTGCTCGTCCCTTGTTTATACAATGGCTACAAGAGCACAACTGCTATGTGCCCGATCAAGTACAACGGGAATTTAAACGCCATTCAAAAGCCTTACAACGCACCCATCGTCGGCATTTACAGCCTCCAATTCCACCCAAAAAACTAAGCCATGCCAAGGAGGAGTTGGTGCATTATTTACAGCAACAAGTACAGTTGCTCAACGATTATCCTAGCTGGAAACAGACATTAAAAGCATTGTTGGTAGAAGCCCAGCATATAGAGCAACAAGTTGAAGCTTACAACCAGCAATTTTTAAAACAAGGGCACGACTTACTACGACAAGCCAATGCAACAACACCTATTCAGTTGCTCCAACCATTGGCCGCCATCCAAAAACGAGCATACAAGCATCTCAAGAAAGAGTTTGACCAAGCTGCCGCACAAGCGATTCAAGAAAACAACAAAGGGTTTGGAGATGCGGTATCGGCGTATCAGTATCGTTACCCCAATCAAGTTTTTCCTGGACTAGGAGATGTGTTGGGCAAGCAAAAAAATCCTTATGGTGATTATTTCATTTATCACGAAATACTAAAATGGGCTGCACAGGACAAAGGCAGTAGTCCTGTATTTTTTCTAACCGATGATAGCACCAAAAAAGACTGGTTAGACGCTAGAGGAGCACCTTACCCACATTATCAACAGCACTTTATGGAACAAACAGGAAGGGTTTTGCATATTAGTGTGGCCAGACCTTTGTGGCAACAGTGGTTGAAGGTAGATGCGACCACCTTACTGACGGCCGTAGAAGTTCAAGAAGATGTAGAAGCGGCTATTTGGAAACAAAATGCCTCTAAATCTATGCAACTTATTACCACAAAAAACGTAAAACAACTATTAAAAAGATACTATCCAAATCGATTGAGTGGAGCGGTTGCTGATTGGGAGGAAACGATAGAATACATCCAAGACGCAACACCTTATCAGTGTCTTTTTCATTTAGAAAAACAGTTGTTGAGTCGTTACCCTAAGGTATTACAACAAACCGTAGCGGAACAACAAAATTACAGCCAGATCGAGGTTTTGAAACAAGGCATAGGAATGATGTACTAAACATTTCCTTATCTTGCAGTCGGTTTTAGTAGATGGATTAGAATAATTTATGAAAGTATGTATTGCAGAAAAGCCCAGTGTAGCCAAAGAAATTGCACACATAGTAGGGGCCAAGAGTAGGAAAGATGGGTATTTTGAAGGCAATGGCTATGCGGTCACTTGGACGTTTGGGCATTTTTGTACCCTATACACCCCCGATGAATACAACCCAACTTGGAAACAGTGGAGCCTAGAAACCCTGCCAATGCTGCCTGAGCGTTTTGAAACACGCCTAATGGACAATGCAGGGGTCAAGAAACAATTTGGTATTATCAAAAAACTCTTTCAACAAGCCTCTCTAGTGATCAACTGTGGTGATGCAGGGCAGGAGGGAGAGTTGATTCAACGTTGGGTGATTAAGCAAGCCAATTACAAAGGGCCAGTACAACGCCTTTGGATTTCTTCGCTTACCCCCGAAGCCATCAAGGATGGTTTCAAAAATCTCAAAGATGCAGCGTTGTATGATAATTTGTACTATGCAGGCAGCTCTAGAGCCATAGGAGATTGGCTGTTGGGTATGAATGCCACCCGCCTGTATACCTTGCGTTATGGAGGGTACAAGCAAGTCTTATCCATTGGGCGCGTACAAACGCCTACCTTAGCCATGTTGGTGCAGCGGTATTTGGAGATTGAAAATTTCAAGCCAGAGACGTACTGGGAATTGCAAACCATTTACAGAGAAACGGCTTTCAACTGTACAGAGGGCAAGTTTTTTAAGAAAGAAGAGGGCGAAACACTATTTAAGCAGGTAGAGGGCAAACCCTTTGAAGTAACGGATGTAAAGCAAAAAAACGGACGTGAATTGCCACCCAAGCTATTTGATCTCACGGGGTTGCAGGTGTATTGTAATAACAAATTTAGCTTTTCGGCCGATCACACCCTCAAAGTTGTCCAGCGGCTCTACGAGCAAAAGGTCGTGACGTATCCTAGAGTTGATACCACTTATTTGCCCAATGATGTTTATCCAAAAATAGGCGGCATTCTACAAAAATTAACCAACTACAGCCAATTCACACAGCCCTTGGCTGGCAAAAAAATACGCAAATCCAAAAAGATCTTTGACGACAAAAAAGTAACCGATCACCATGCCATCATTCCCACAGGTTATCAAAAAAAACTAGATCCCAACGAACAGTGCGTATACGACAGCATTACTAGGCGTTTTATTGCGGCCTTTTATCCCGATTGTTTGGTGTCTAATACTACTGTAATGGGCAAAGTGGATAAGGTAACCTTCAAGGCTACAGGCAAGGAAATTTTAGAACCAGGTTGGCGCGTAGTGCTCCCCCCAAGCAAAAACAAAAAAGACAAAGAGGAAAAGGTCTTGCCCAATTTTGTAAAGGGCGAAACAGGCCCACACGAACCCTCTTTTGTAGAAAAACAAACCCAACCCCCAAAGAATTACACCGATGCCAGCCTTCTGCGCGCTATGGAAACAGCAGGCAAAAAGGTAGAGGACGAAGAATTGCGTGATTTGATGAAAGCAAATGGCATTGGACGGCCTTCTACACGGGCGGCGATTATAGAAACCTTGTTCAAGCGGCAGTACATCAAGCGCAAACGCAAGCAAATCATTCCCACAGAAGTAGGCATTCAGTTGGTATCCATCATAGAAAACGATTTGCTAAAATCGGCCGAACTCACAGGACAATGGGAGAAACAGCTCAAGGAGATTGAAGCAGGTGCTTACAAGGCTGGGCAGTTTATTTATAATATGAAACGCCTAGTACAGCAATTGACCCACGAGGTCAAATCCGCTCGCTATGTCCACCGCCTAACACCCCCCAAGACCACCCAGTTTGCCAAAAAACGCCCCGCACGAGTAAGGGCGAATAGCAATGCACCCGCACGAGTAAGGGCGAATAGCAATTCGCCCGCAGGAGCGAATAGCAATGCACCCGCACGAGTAAGGGCGAATAGCAATTCGCCCAAGAGAGCGAATAGCAATGCACCCGCACGAGTAAGGGCGAATAGCAATGCACCCGCACGAGTAAGGGCGAATAGCAATTCGCCCAACAAAGCCACCAGCAAGGAACTAGTAGGCCAGCCCTGCCCCAAATGCCAACAAGGACAATTGCTCAAAGGCTCTAGCAGCTACGGCTGCTCGGCCTACAAAACAGGCTGCAATTTTCGCTTGCCCTTTGCCATCAAAAGCAAAACAATATCCAACAACCAATGGCTCCGCCTCCTCCAAAAAGGGGAAACCGTCCGCCTAAAGGGCTTCCTAGAGGAGCAAGGCCAAAAAGTAGCAGGCATTGTCTACCTCAACGCCAACCAAGAAATCGCATGGCGCGCTGCCGAGGCCTCCAACAGCCCCCAAAAGAAAAACGCCCCAACTCCAACGTCCACACCAGACCAAATGACCTGCCCTAAATGCCAGCAAGGCATTGTAGTCAAGGGCAAAACGGCCTATGGCTGTAGTGCTTGGAAAACAGGTTGCAATTTTCGCTATCCTTTTGAACAGCTACGACAAGCCGCAGGCAATCAGCCTCTTAGCAAGGAATTGGTAGTCCAACTCCTCCAAAATGGCTAAATTATTACCTTAATTTTTGATTTTTATAGAAAAAATAGCCCCAAATATTTGCAGTTGTCAAAATATGCCGTATATTTGCAATCGCTTCGTT
>JBGCDW010000177.1:0-4948 GCA_045105775.1 Aureispira sp. | reverse complement strand
ATCGCTAACCAGCATGTCAAATAGAAAATAGCGCTATAATTATTTGATAAGGTGTTTCATCCTTGTGTTACAAAGATAATCTATGTAATAAGGTTTGACAACCTCCATTTTGTACTTCGTCAAATACAGCAAGTGCTTTGTCAAGAGGATATAGAAAGCGTAGAGAATAGCGCGAAAAAAAAGTTAAAAAAGCGAATAGATGGTCAAAAGCTGTATTCTGGTAGGGCGAGTTCGATATTTTTAGTCATATCTTTATAAACATCTCTGGAAATAGGTAATTCTTCTCCATTGATTAAGGTGACAAAATGTTTGTAGTTGTATTTTTGCTGCCCAACTCGGGATATTCCAACAATGGCGGCTCTATTGATAGCATAGTTTTGGGTATAAACAAAAGCTGATCCATGAGAACTCTGTAAATGATCCTTTATTTTTTGTAATCCAATATAATTGTTGACATTAAATACAGAATCTCTAAAAAGTAGATGTATTTCTTCTGATGAAGCATAAAAAATCTGAGAGGAGTAAATATATTGATAATTTTTGTCTTTAGAGCCTCGTTCACTAATATCAACAACGATAGGCCGCGTATCATAAGGCATAGCAAAATTGAGCCGTGCCTCTTTGAAATTTTGAGATAGGAAAGCGGTTGCTTCTGGAGGGGCATTTTCTATGAAATTATCAATTAGGTTGTTTCTGTCAATGTAAACTATACCAATGATACAAGTAATAGAGATTAGTATAATTCCAATGGTGTAAAACAAGAATTTGAAGAGTGCTTTCATGGTTTTTATTTGCAATATAAAAAATAAAATATCTTAATACAACTATGTTTTGTGTTTTAGAGTTTATTGAACTGTAATAAGTATACTTGTGCTTAATTTATTATTTCATAGACCATGAATTTACTACAACACACCACCCACCTAATCCAACAAGATTTTCAATTGGAAAAATTGCCTCCTGCCTTGGATGAGGCGACTTTGTTGGAATTTTTGACACAATTAGTAGAAGAATTACTAGAGCATAACTTAGAACGTTTGTTTTGGATGTTTTATCGCTTGGATGTAGCAGAGGAGAAAGTACATGCTGCTTTGGCACTGAATACTCAAGAGCCTGCGGCTCCTGCCTTGGCTGCCTTAATTTTGGCACGCGAACAACAAAAGGCACAGGCAAGATTGGAAGACACAGAAGAGGATTTGGAAGAAGGCATTACGCCGTGGTAGCGTTGTTTAACTATAATGATATGAACTGGAAGAATGTAGAAATAAAAGCACATTGTGCAGCTTTGGAACCCTTAGAACAGTTGTTGTTGGCCGAAGGGGCGGATTACAAGGGTTTGGATCATCAGATTGACACCTATTTTAAGGTGCCCAATGGTCGGCTCAAGCTGCGAGAGGGCAATATAGAATGTGCCTTGATTCAGTACAATAGAGCCAACCAAACGACTGCCAAGCGGTCTGAAGTTCATTATTACCAGCCTACGGATAAGGTTACAGATTTAAAACGAACCCTAGAAGCAGCCTTAGGAATTAAGGTAGTGGTAGACAAAAAGCGGCATATTTTCTTTATCAATAATGTTAAGTTTCACCTGGATCGGGTAGAAGGGCTGGGAACATTTGTCGAGATTGAAGCCATTGACCAAGATGGAAGCTATATGGAGTCTGCTTTGCAAGCACAATGTTTGCATTATCAAAATATGCTTGGCATTCGTACAGAGGACTTGATTGCTTATTCTTATAGTGATTTGTTATTAGAACGATAACCCCACCTCTTAACTCGCCAAAGCAATGGCGGCAATACTCACTTTTACGCCCTCTATAGCCAACAATTGTTGTGCACAAGCCTCTAGGGTAGCTCCTGTAGTAATGACATCATCAACCAACAGAATGTGCTGTTGTTGAAGCATTTCTTTTTCTTGAACAGAAAAGGCTTCTTCTACGTTAGATAAGCGTTCTAGGCGCGATTTTTTGGTTTGTGTGTCGGTATATTTGGCGCGTACCAAGTGGTTTTCTAAACAAGGCTTTTGCAATATTTCGGCAATTCCTTGCCCAAATAGAGCTGCTTGGTTGTAGCCGCGTTGGCGGAGTTTTTTGGGATGTAGTGGCACTGGAATAATACAATCTATCGTATTGTAGGAATCTACTTCTTGTAATAACAAGCCACATTGTTGTCCCAATTCTATCCCTACTTTTGGTTGGTTATTGTACTTGAGTTCGTGGATCAAATGCTGCAAAGCACTCCCTTTATTAAAAATAAACCCTGTACAAGCATGTTCTAGCTCAATTCGTCCCCAAAAACGGTCTAATACAGGGTTGGGGGTTTCCAAATGATAATTGGTTGGGCTGATATAATACTGACAACGCACACACAAGACACTCTCTACGGATGCTAAAGATTCTTGGCACGCTAGACACAAATTGGGATAAAGTAAGGTTAATAAACTATCAAAAGGTAAGCGGAGGCTTTGCAAGAAGGTCATATATAAAATGGTCGGTATAAGATGTTCGTTAAGAAAGACTTAGTCCCTTGACGAATAACAAAAGTCTACAGATAATTTAGTGGAAAAAAATTGTAAAAATTTGAATTCTGATCGTTTAGGTTTAAATTAAAAAACAGAATTTCAGTACAGGACAAAAATAGATATAGCCCTTAAAAGAGCCTGAAAAATCATCTAGTATTTTTTGTCTTGCACCTAGAAACTGAATAAAAATAAAAGTAATCAAAAGAAATGTTAGATAATCTATCTCACTTGATATAAATGGCATCAATTTTAAGGATAGAAGGTAGTCATCTGATTTTTAACTCATTTACGATCACAAATTTAACTTCATGAACATAAATAGACTCTTACACACATTGACGTTGTGCATGGTAGGGCTAGGACTTCAAGCACAGAACGTAGGAATTGGAGAACCCAACCCCACTGCTAAGTTGCATATCACACAGCCCGATAATGCCAATGCGGTACTTGTAGTACAGACGGGTACAGGCAATGCTATAGAAGTTATCTCTAATGTTGCTGGAAATGCGGCATCACTAGCCTTTTTGCGAAATGGAACCAGTGGAATTACCCTAGAAGCATTGATTGGTAATACCGCTTCTACGGCCTCTAATATAATATCTACCAATAATGGACTTGGATTTGGAGTGGAGGTACAACAGTTGAATACAGGGGCGAATAGTGCAGGTGTTTTTGTTAATCAAAGTGGTAATGGAGTACTTTCAAGAGGGGTAGAAATTGTCATGCAAAGCACAACCAATACTGATGGTCAAGCTATTTTCAATGATGGTTTGGGGCGCGGCTCTTTTATAGATATAAGAAATACTTCCAATAATGTTATCGGTTCTTATTTATTGCACCAAGGCTTGGGTGTTGGTACACAGACCGAGTTAACGAATGCTGCCAATACTTCTACCGTTAATTTTTTAAGAACGGTTGGACTTGGGCGTGGCTTAGAAGTAAGCTTAACCAATGCCAATAATAGAGCAAATGGAATCAGTGTATTTCATTCGGGAAGTGGTGTAGGACAATTCATAAATATGAGCAATACCAATGCTGATTTGAGCAGTTCGGGGTTGTTGGTGCAGTACAATGGAACAGGTACGGCTAATTTTGTAGACGGTGGCGGTAATGCGGCTGAATTTCAACACAATGGTACTAATGGTAATGCAGTAGATATTTTTGTGGGAGATCCTACAGCAGCATCTGGACCTGCCAATACGACCAATGAATTTGCAGCACTCTCTATTAGCCACATGGCCGAGGGCTTTTCGTCAACACTAAACGCCACTAAATCTGCAATTAATGCGATTAACTATAGTTCAGATCCCACTATTATTGCCACAAATAGATCTCCAACATCTGGACCCGTTATAGAGGCATATAGAGAAACTACTTCACCGTCATCTTTTTTTGATATTGCTGTTTATGGCCGCGCTGACGCATTTCCTGCAACAGGTAATGGAGTAGGAGTATGGGGAGTAGGAGGGTTTTATGGTGTTATTGGAGAAACGAGTGCTGGTGATACCACTGGTGGAGCCAATTATGGTGTGTTTTCATTTGGTGATATGGGGGCTACTGGAGTCAAAACATTTGCGATTGACCACCCTTTTGCTCCGACCCAAAAAACACTGCGCCACTTCTCGGTAGAATCAAACGAAGTATTAAACATGTACCGTGGAATTATTGAATTGGATGCCAATGGACAAGGAGTAGTTACTTTACCAGATTATTTTGATGCGATTAATACCAATGTAACCTACCAATTGACTCCCATTGGCACAGGGGTACAACCTTATATTGCTGAAGAAGAAGCTAATAATCAATTTACAGTGGCAGGTGCGCCTAATACCAAAGTTTCTTGGACAGTACATGCAGAGCGTGATGATCCTGTTTTGCGTTATTTTGAGAGTCTGCGAGGACCCGACTACAAATCTGATGTAATCAACAAAAGAACAGCAGAACAGGGCAAATATTTAGTGCCTGGGGCTTATGGTCAGCCTAAAGAAGCTGGCGTATTATACAATGCTGCTCGTGAGCAAAGAATACAGGAAGGATTAAACCAGAAATCTCGTCAAAGTGCTATGAAAGCATCAAAGAGTCATCCATCAAAGTAAAAAACGAAATACCATGTTTCGTCAGAAATAGATGAAATTTCTACCAATAAATTATCAAGGTTGCTGGAGAATCGTATTCCAGCAGCCTTTTTTATGGATTGTATGTAAAAAAAATTGAGGAATCCTGTACAGGATTCCTCAAGAATAAAGTGTCTAAAACACTTCGTAAATAGCTATAAGTTATAACTAACCTTCTACAGAAACAAGCAATACTTCTTGTCCTTCGCTAGTCATCAAGGTTATTTTTTCGGCACTACTGCTTACAATTGTATAATCTTTGCTGAAGGCATCTCCTTTTCCTTCTGTATCATCTCCTTTTCGCAATTGTAGT
>JBGCDW010000176.1:0-2905 GCA_045105775.1 Aureispira sp. | reverse complement strand
ACAATTTGTTTTGATGAGCTGGGTGAATGGTGTAATAGGGGACCATATATTAATAATCCTCCAATCCTTTGTTTAATTGATAGCCCTCAATAAGTAGGGGCAAGGTATCGCTGGCCAATTCAAAAAAGGGCAATTCTCCTGTTGCCAATTTTTGGTCCAATACATTCTTGGCCAAAAAATGTTGGGCGTGATCCAGATAAGTTCCTTTCATTAAGTGTCTGTATTCATGCTGAAAGATGACGGCAGCAAATTTGTCTAAACGTCCGCGCTGAATTTCACCCTTGGGATTCTGACATTCATACTCAACCCATTCAAACGTAGCTACATTGCCTCTTTTTTCGCCATGGGCACTAAGGCAGCCATGCCAGAAGTTTTTGCGTGTCTCAGAGACTTTGGTGATTTTAGGATTGATAAATATTTGTTTGGGAACTGCTCCTAGTACTTGGTATCTTGGGTTATCGGATTCGGCTTCAATGATGAATATTTGCAAGCGTTTGCCCAATTGGTTGGCGGCAATGCCTACTCCTTCTTTTCTAAGCATCATAGCATACATACTATCTATAAAAGTGTGGAGGGCAGCAGAATTGAATTCGTCTGGCTGAATGCTTCTTGGCGTGAGATACAGGGCGTTTTGATCGCGTCCTTCTGTGTCTGCTGGAAGGTGTTGTACTACCTGAAAACCTTCTGCTGGTATATTCAAAGTCAGAGAAGGATCTTCTGAGCAACCTGTTAGTAATAGAGTGGTCATGAGGATAATGGTATAAATGAAATTAGTTTTGGCCATGGCTAACGGTATGTATATGGAGATGTCTTAAATTATATAGTAGATGTTTCAACGCTCTAAGGCTAGGGCAGTAGAGGCAAGTTTAATTTTTTTTAATTCTGCTAAAAAATCATCAACTTTGATGACTTCAACAGATGGGAAGTGGATTTCTTTTAGAATCTTAAAATGTTTATCATTTGATACAACAAATCGAACATTTCCTGCAACAGCACCGTCCACGAATTTATTATCATCAGGATCATCTTGAATGAGCAGCCATCTATAATAAACTTTGATTTGTTCTACATTCATAGGTTTATCAAAAGTTTTCCAACATTTTTTGCAATTTCAGGGGGTGTCTTTTGTCCAATAATTTCTAAATATTCTTGCAAAATATCATGACTTATAATGAGCTGATATTTTTTGCTTAAGAGTGCTTCAAAGATTGGGCGATATTTCGAGGTTTTAAGAAGAGAAAGGAGTAAGACATTGGTATCCAATATTATTTTCATTAATCTTCATATTTAGTTCTCATGTGTTCATTAGACCATTTTTCAATTTGCTCTTCTCCCCAATTATTTGCCTCAAACAATTGATCCATTTGATTCGTAACCTTATCAGCAAAATATTGGGATAACAAATTTTTAATTTCTTTTAGTTGTTCATCACTTAAGTAGGTGCAAAATTCCTTTTTTTTAATTAACATTTATTTTGACCACTTATTTAAGATAAAAAAATGCGAGAATACTTTCATAACGTACTTTTGATTCAGAAGGTTTCAAATTTTATACAGAGTATTATTAATTTGAGAATACGAACGACTATTTCCCCCAACCCACAAAAAAGCCCCCACAAAATGCGGAGGCTCTTTAAAATCTTTATTAAAATCAGTAACTATTGTAGTGCTGTTAGCGGTTGTGATTATGAACCAACATATCCATAACACGTTGTGCCTTGTCGTCTAATTCTGGTTGACGAGGCTCTAGGGTAATACGTTCTTGTAGCCAATCGTAGTACACCTCTTCAAATTTTATCATTTCCTCACTGTTGAGCCACTGCAAATCAATGTGTACATATACAGGAGCATTGAGAATAATAATATTTTTGATCAATTCCTTGAAGTCGGAGTTTTGGAAGCGACTGGGCCATGTTGGCATGATGATACTCAAGGTCAAGGAGTAAAAATCCTCGGTGGTATGTTCCTGACTGTCATTGCGGTGTTTGGTAGTGAATTTGAGACGATCAAAAATCGGCATTTCACTGCGTTTGAAGCTTTTGATATAATCCAGAATGTCTAGCAATTTATTTTCGGCTTCATCTTCTGTTTGGAGGGCTTCTGGATAGCGTCCAATCGCTACATCATAATTATTAGAAAGTACCACAATATATCCACCCTCTTCATCTTGGCGAATGCTGTAATTGGATTGATGAATACCCACTAGAACAAGTTCGTCACTATAAATGCGCTGTTGGTCAATTTCACCAAACTGATAACTCTGAAGAATTGGATTGTCTTGGTCATCACTCAAGATAAAGCCATGTTGGTCTTGTGCTTGCGGACGGAGCAGAATATGCTCAATTACGTGCATTCCTTCAGAGTACTTGTTGACTTTGTGCAAGTATTTGATCAATTTATCAATGGCTACTTTGGCAGCCAAACGAGTAGATACTTCTCGCACTTTAAAAATCCCCAAACGACGCTTTCCTTTATAGTAAATGCTAAAGGTAGGACGATTTTTTGTAGGTAAGACCAAGTAGTTGTGTCCCATAATACCTTGGGACATCAGATTTCGCAACAATTCATTTTTAGAGTTGGCTCTGAATACAAATTTTCTGGTATAATCAATCGTTTCTTCGGCCTCACGCGTAGCCTCACTGTCAGGAGCTTCTGTCTTGTCTTCGCCTTGCAGCGCATCGTCGTCTGTATCTTCTTGCTCTGTTTCATCTTCCAAAGAATCTCTCAGACGATTGAGTTCACTGCGCAATTCATCATCTAGTTCACTTTCGTCAATACCAAAGGTGTTTTCAATTTCGTACAAGGCATTCAAATGAATGTAACCTTCTGCCGTATCTTTGCTAACGCAGTCAACTATAACTGAAATAGGCGCAATAGTTTCTTCTTCGTCATCGTATCCATTTAGC
>JBGCDW010000175.1:0-8231 GCA_045105775.1 Aureispira sp. | reverse complement strand
TATTAATTAAAAAATATTTTTTTAGAAAATTTATAGGAACAAGAAAAGACCCTTTGTTTGGCCTGAATGCAAGCGAAAACAAAGGGTCGGTTAAAGGTTGTAAAGCTAATCGTAGTTTACTATTTCTTAGTTGTTTTTAGTTCTTTAATTTCAGCTTTTAAGGCTTCAATTTGCTCTTGTTGTTCTTGTGTCGCTTTGATCAAAACAGGAATCAATTGTTGGTAAGTCATACCCATACGCTCTAGCTCTATTTTTGTAAATTCTTCAGGGTTTGTTTCATCCAGTATTTGGTGATCGTGTGTTTTGACCGCTTCAGGGACTAACACCAAAGCTTCTTGAGCAATTAAGCCCAATTTTCTATCCTTAAATGGATCTTTTTTCAAGGTATAAGAAACAGGACGCATTTGTAGCACTTCCTTCAAACCATAGTTGAGGTTTTCGATGCCTTCTTTTTCTCGTTCGTCCGAGATGTTTACAAAGTTATCTGCATAAACATCATCCCAGCCATTGGCTGTAGTAGAGCCACCTAAGTCGCGAGTGATGTGTGTAGTAGGAGAAAAGTCATTGTTGATCATTGTCTCAGCAGTTGCATCCAACAAGTATTCAATAGAGCCAATTCCTACAGCGGTACCACTCCAAACGGTACTCCCTAAATCAAAATCAGCTACATATTGTACCGTTGTACCTGCTACAGTAGTACCATTGCCCGAAGCTGAAGGAGCACTAGAACCAAAGTTAACAATATTGGCACTTGCATCTACCCACATCGCATGGGTTCGACCGTCAGATTCGATACGAAAGTCATTATTGATACCCTGTTCATTAAATATAGTAGTTCCATTTCCATGTAAGCGGATATTCATGGCATTGTTTTCATAGATGTCAATGATTCCATCATCTGCCGAATCAAATATACGAACTAATATATCACCACCATTGACCGCACCATCTCTTAGGTTAATATCATCAGAGAAGTAAGAATTGCCTTGTACATTAAATACTCCTGCAGTTGCATTAGTACCTACAGAAACTCTATTCAATCCTGCATCTAGATGGAACATATTGGCATTGTCATCAGATTCAATACGAAAATTGCGATCAAACCCTTGTTCATTGAATATAAACTGTGTATTGGCATCTAAATCGACAGAAACGCCTCCATTTTCTCGAATAATAAAACGGCCGTCATTGCCATCATCAAATAAATTGGCTAGGAGTGTACCACCTGTGTTTTCGTCTCTCCACTCTACATCTCCACCAAATCTAGACGTACCATTATCTAGTACCGTAAAGTGGTTGATTCCATTGTCCTGAATATTAAAATCGCCTGTTCCATTGAGGTTGAAATTCATAGCAAAAGCCTCCGCACTAACCGTGGTATTTTCTACCAATGGGCCGCCCAGTTGTATTCTATCCGCAGCAGCATCTACATTCAAACCATTATTAGCATTGGCATTGAGGGTAACGGTACCAGTGGTTCCACCACCTATAAGCCCAGCACCAGCAGTAACACCCGTAATGTCCCCATTGGCAGGAATGGCTTGTGTAAACAAATCACCATTAGCATTGGCTATGACCATGCGATTACCTCCCCCTGCTAGGCTATTGACTCTAACCCTACTATTGTTGTAAGCGTAAGAAATAACTTCTGTATCTACATTGTTGTTTCTTCGGAAAAGGGTAATACGATCAGTACCCCCTATCATTGCAGGCGCGCCATCTCCATCATACCCAAAACCACCCCCATAAGTAGGGCTTTGTCCTGCATAGAACATACCCGAACCTTGAGTAGCACCTGTAGCATACACTGTTGCTATATCGTTATCTGCTCTAAATACATGCAAGGCTTCAGCCGGAACCCCTGTTCCAAATCCTACACGGTCGTTGCCTGCATCCACACGAAAGGCATTGGCATTCAAATCAGATTCTACTCTAAAATCGCGATTCAATCCTTGCTCATTAAATACAAACTGTGTATTGGCATCTAAATCTACCGAAATCCCCCCATTTTCTCTAATAATAAAACGGCCGTCATTGCCATCATCAAATAATTGGGCTAGGAGCGTGCCTGTAGTGCTTTCATCTCTCCACTCTACATCGCCCCCAAAGCTAGAAGTCCCATTGTCTAGTACCGTAAAATGGGTGACACCATTGTCTTGAATGTTAAAATCACCTGAACCATTCAAGTTGAAATTCATAGCAAAGTTACCCGTACTAACCGTTGTATTTTCAATTAAAGGGCCTCCAAGATGAATAAAGTTACCCACATTTCGCAAACCATTGCGGCCAGATTTGTTAAGGGCAGAAAGGTTAACGGTTCTGGCACCGCCCCCATCTGTAAGGGTAAGGTTATTACCAGCCAACGCAAAGCCTGTATTGTACTCATTTCCAATAACGGCATCGGCATCATTCACTAAGCTAGAGAGGTTAACGGTTCTGGCACCGCCCCCATCTGTAAGGGTAAGATTACGACCAGAAAGCGCGAAAGCAGTATTGTACTCATTTCCAATAACGGCATCGGCATCATTCACTAAGCTAGAGAGGTTAACGGTTCTGGCACCGCCCCCATCTGTAAGGGTAAGATTACGACCAGAAAGCGCAAAAGCAGTATTGTACTCATTTCCAATAACGGCATCGGCATCATTCACTAAGCTAGAGAGGTTAACCGTAGTGGGTGCTCCATTTTCAATAGTAATCGTTAGATTATTTCCTGCTAAAGTAGCTCCTGTTAAATTTTGGTCATCCGTTCCTGAACTGGTGGACAAGCGTGACCATTGTGTGCCTGTCCAATAGTAAAATCCATCCCCTCCACCACCAACAACTGCATTATTGGTGTTCCAAACTAACAAGCCAACTGCAGGAGCTGTAACGGGGGCTGTATTGTTGACATTTCCGATAGAAATTTGTGGGATAAGTAGACCTTGGTCATTGGATTCAATGTGTAGTTTAGCACTTTGGTCGGGAGAACCTATACCAATTCCTACAGACTGAGCTTGTAAAGTAAAAGTGGTGCCTAAAGCAAGGAGTATACTGGCACTCCATTTGTAAAAAGTGTTCATTTGATTTGGTTTAATGTTGTGTAAGGGATTTTTTTCTGAAGTACAATAATGGTTATCCCGCATAGAATTTATGAAAAGAGAGCTGTTCTGATTTTTTTCTTTAGCGGCAGCAACGAAAACGTGCCTACTAGGAGAGGCTGTGCGTCTTTTGATGATGCAGATAAAGGAAAAAATGCTACAGTGAACCATACAACTTTATTACTTGCGTGAACTTCGTTTCGTGATAACCACTAACATTAAAGATAAATAAAAAAAACTCCTTTTTCAAGGAAGAAAATTAAAAAATGAATCTTTGGTAGAATTGCAATAAGATTGAGGGCGAGGTAGGTAAGGTGCTGTAAATAAGGTTTTTATGATTTAGAATGAATTTAATTTTGATTTAAATAGATTATCTTTATGTCTATTCATAAGTGTTTGTTTTAATTATTTTAATGTGTTTTTGTATATAAAATACATGAAAATTTAATTTGTAATATTAAGCTATATTTTTTAGAGATAAAAAATGCTTTCTACTTAAAATAAACGATCAAGACAAAAAAAGCCCTCTGTTTTGCTGGGTATAGGGCAAAACAGAGGGCTGATTAAAAGGCAGAAACACCACTTTTAATGAATTATTTTGGGGTTTCTTTTAGGTTTTTAGATGCTTTCAGCGCAGCTTTTAATTCATCAATTTGAGCTTGTTGAGCCTCAATCATTGCTTGTTGCTCTTGCATCCCCTTTACCATGAAGGGAAGCAATTCTGTATAAGACATCAAGTGCACATCTTTGATTTTGCTAGTACCATTGGTATCATCCTCTTGGATTTTAACAACAGAAGGAAAGATTTCTTTGACTTCTTGAGCAATGAAACCAGCCATTTTAGACGCTTTATTAGTTTGTGTTTTGTAGTGGTACATGGTTGGGCGCAATTTCATAATATTATCCATTGCAGAGGGGATCTCTTCAATATTTTTTTTCAATCTACGATCAGATGTAGCAGCATAGTTACCCGATACAGCATCAAAACCACCACGTAAGTTATTGTTGAAATACAAGTCCATTTGACTACTAGACTGAGATGAATATAATGTCCATTGAGCCGCATTAAAGCTTTGTTCAATAGTTAAACCACCAAAGCCACCACCAGCAGTAAAACGGTCATGTTCAAGGTGGAAATTACGATCCAGATTAGCCGTACCCACACCAACATTATTATCTCCAGCATCTACATACAAACCATGAGTTTTGTCCTCTGTTTCAACTCTAAAATCGCGGTTCAAGCCTTGCTCATTAAATACAAACTGTGTATTCGCATCTAAATCAATAGAAATAATACCATTTTCTCTGACGGTAAAGCGTCCATCATCACCCTCGTCAATGAGATCCGCTAGTATGATACCAGCAGTGCTTCCATCTCTCCAGAATACATCCCCACCAAAAGCAGCATCGCCATTGTCAAAAACAGACAAATGATTGGTTCCACCATCTTTAATGTGAAAAGCACCTCCTATATTGACGTTGAAATTCATATCAAAGACCCCCGTATTAACGGTTGTACTTTCTAACAAGGAGCCACCAAGATGAATTCTATTTGCGGCAGTATTTATATTCAAACCATTATCAACATTGGCATCTAAGGTAACGGCACCTGTAGTTCCACCACCTGTCAAGCCATCGCCAGCATTAACACTAGTAATGTCCCCATTGGCAGGAACGGTTTGTGTTAATAAATCACCATTGGCATTGGCAACGACCATACGATTGCCTGTACCAGCCAAGGTAGAAACTCTAGTAGTACCTACTACGTGCAATTCGCGAACAGGAAGCCCTGTACCAATACCCACTCTATTGTTACTTGCATTGACATGCAACATACTTTCCTGTAATTGAGATTCTACCCGAAAATCGCGATCCAATCCTTGTTCATTGAATACAAATCGTGAATTGGCATCTAAGTCTACAGAAACACCACCATTTTCTCTGATAATAAAACGACCATTGGCACCATTATCCCTCAATTCAGCGATAACAACACCAGCAGTGCTTCCATCTCTCCAAAATACATCCCCACCAAAAGCAACATCACCATTATCAAAAACAGACAAATGGTTGACTCCACCATCCTTAATGTGAAATTCACCGCCTATATTGATGTTGAAATTCATATCAAAAACACCTGTATTAACAGTCGTACTTTCTACCAATGAGCCACCAAGGCGAATTCTATCCGCAGCAGCATTTACATTCAAACCATTGTCAGCATTGGCATTTAATGTAACCGTACCTGTCGTTCCGCCGCCTGTTAGTCCAGGGCCAGCAGTAACACCTGCAATACCACCACCACCAGTAGGAATGGCTTGGGTTAGTAAATCACCATTGGCATTAGCCACCACCATACGGTCACCAATACCAGCCAACGTAGAAATTCTAGTGGTACCTACCACATGCAACTCGCGAGCAGGCAATCCTGTACCAATACCGATTCTACTGTTACTTGCATTGACACGAAACATATTGGGCTCCGATTGAGATTCAATTCTAAAATCGCGATCCAATCCTTGTTCATTGAATACAAATCGTGAATTGGCATCTAAATCTACAGCAATATCACCATCGTCTCTGATAATAAAACGACCACTGGCGGTATTATCTCTCAATTCAGCGATGACAATACCAGCGGTACTTGCATCTCTCCAAAATACATCCCCCCCAAAAGCAATATCGCCGTCATTCAAAACAGAGAAATGATTGACTCCACCATCTTGAATGTGAAACGCACCTGATCCATTCAAATTAAAATTCATTCCAAAATTGCCAGCACTAACAGTCGTATTTTCAATTAAAGGGCCACCAAGGTGCATAAAGTTGCCCACATCGCGCAAACCGTTGCGACCAGATTTGCTAAGAGCAGAAAGATCAACGGTTCTGGCACCACCACCATCCGTAATGGTAAGATCATTGCCGGCCAAAGCAAAATCTGTATTGTATTCATTGCCAATAACCGCATCGGCATCATTCACTAAGCTGGATAAATCTACACTAGTAGCTGCTCCATTTTCAATAGTAATGGTTAGATTATTGCCTACCAAAGTAGCACCCGTTAAGTTTTGGTCATCTGTTCCTGCACCAGTAGAAGTGGATAAGCGGGACCACTGTGTGCCTGTCCAATAGTAAAATCCATCTCCTCCTCCTCCAATCACTGTAGTATTGGTGTTCCAAACTAACAATCCAACTGCAGGAGCAGTAACAGGTGCTGCATTGTTGACATTTCCGATAGAAATTTGTGGGATAAGTAGACCTTGGTTGTTGGACTCAATGTGTAATTTAGCACTTTGGTCGGGGGAACCTGTACCAATACCTACAGACTGAGCTTGTAAAGTAAACGTGGTGCCTAAAGCAAGGAATATGGCGGCACTCCATTTGTAAAAGGTGTTCATTTAATTTGATTTAGATTTAATGTTTTTTAGTTATTTGTTTTCTCAAAAAAAAAGGTAATTGACAAAGGTAAGTAAAAAAAGATAAAGTTTATTAACGTGTAAAATTTAAAAATGAATATTTTAAGAAGGAATATAAATAACACTAGAAATCTATAAAAACCTGTAAATAAGATTTTTAGCATTATAATGTGTATTGTATGAAATGCAAGATTAAATAATAATGTTTTTTTGTTAATGCACTAATGTTTTGCCATCTATAGAGTGTGTAAGTTTTCGTTTTTTATGCAAACAAAAAAATGTTATTATGAATAATATGGGTTGTAAAATAGCTTTTTGCCATTCTTGGCGCGTAGGCTATTTGTTGTAAAAATGGCGACCTTTCCATTCTATACGATGTTTAAAAAGCCCCACAGTACCCACATATACAATGTAAAACCAGTGGAAGAAAGTAGCAGAAGGGAAAGTCTTAATCAATTTTGGGCGATCAAAAAAATCAGTCATCATCTGAAGAAAGAAAAAATCACTCATTGCTTTGACTATAAATTTGCTAAGAAAGGCCAAGAAAAAAAAAGGGTTCCAAAGGCCCAGCAGTATATCCAGTAACATGCTTATACAAAGCACCCATACTGTTCCCATCATAAACCAAACCTGCCAACCTTGGTAAGCACTTGACTTGGAAGCCCAACGCAAACGCTGCTGCAAAAAATCATGTAAGGTGGTTTTGGCTTTTGTAAAGGTGCTTGCTTTTCTGTTTTTGAGATAGGTGATTTGAGAGGGATATCGGGTTTGAATTTTTTGTAATAATAGCATATCATCACCAGATGGTAGATGATCGATACCCTCAAAGCCCTGCACTTCCTCAAATACTTGACGCTCGTAGGCTAAATTGGCTCCATTGCATAAGCCCATAAATTGCCCTTTAATGCCTGCGGCAGAAACAGCCATCATACCCATAAAATCCAAACTTTGGAAACGTTCCAACACATTTTCTTCTTGATAGAAACAAACTGGAGCAGCTATAAACTTGGGGCGTTGGGCTTCGTAGATACTTGTGATATAAGCCAACCAGTTGTTTTGCATGGTACAATCGGCATCTGTAGTAACAATCAAGTTATGGGTCGATGCTTGGATACCAGCAGCTATAGCTGCCTTTTTTCCTGTTTGGTTTTCCGTTAAGGAAATTAAATGCAAGTGTGCAGATTGCTGGTTATACGTTTGAACAATGCTTGCCGTATTATCGGTAGAATGATCATCAATAATGTATATTTCTAAAAGATGAGTAGGGAATTTTTGAGCGAGTAGTGCTTCTACACAATGGCTGATTTGTTGTTCCTCATTGCGCGCTGCAATGAGTACCGTAACACTTGTTTGTGGCTGATAATTAGCGGGTATTTCCCAGACATCGACTTGATTCCAGTAAAAGATATAACAGACAATTACAGCTAGATAACAACAAAGCAATAAGATAGAAAATAGTGCGTAAGAGATAAGCATAAAATTCGAGGTTCGAATAGGGTAATGGCAAATGTTGAACAAAAGTACTATTTTGCGCGGTAATTATTAGATGATTTTGGCGGAGCAAACTATATTTAGGCTGTTAAATCCTAAACGAATAATTAGACATTATCACGACTGGAGTTGTACAGAGACAAAAAGTAAGGTTTTTTCATCAATCAAGGCACTCGCAAAGCGATCTGCGTGGGTTGTACCTAAAAGGTACAAAAGTACTAGCGTATTTAGTTCATAGCAGTGCTAT
>JBGCDW010000174.1:0-7988 GCA_045105775.1 Aureispira sp. | reverse complement strand
TTCCCTCACTCATCGTTAAAAATTGATTCCATAGCACTGCTATGAACTAAATTTTTGCCTTGATTGATGAAAAAACCTTACTTTTTGTCTCTGTACAACTCCAGTCGTGATAATGTCTAATAAAATATCTTCTTGCATGCTTTTTTAAAATTCATGATTACAATGAAAGATTGGTATACTATTTTAAGTAGAATGGAACCTAATGCTATCTATCCAGATATGTTTGAAGACTTAGAATTGTCGGAAATATACACTATGGAAGAAGCTAATTTAATTGTTTTTTCTTTGAATGAACATGGTTTTATAGATATGAATCCTAATTCCTGTAGGGGTCAAGGACGTATTACTCCACGCGGTTTAATCTTCTTAAAGAATGCTAATTCTAAGTTTAGCTAGTGATATTTTTTTATTAACAAGAGTTTCTTGTACATAAAAATAAGATATTTTTAATTTAAGTGAAGTTTTAATATATAAAAACTACTTACATTAAAATTATTAACAGGATATAGAACAAAGGGATAAACAACTTATGAGCAATAGGAATACTTAATAAACAAAGAGTTGAGACGAGTCCGAGGCTATTGGCAATTCACTTAATAGAAGTTAAACTTTATTTTAAAACAACTTTTTGCACAAAAATTTCGTTATATTTGATAGTACGATTCCCCCACTTCGTTAACACAAAGGGACAATAAAACACATTCAAAAAGAATGAACATTACAATCAGAGAAGAAATTACAACCACCTCAACTAGTGCTTTAAATATTATCAAAGCAATCCATGATTTGTGGTCAAATATGGGTAAAGGTATTGTAACAATACTTTCAGCTCCTATAATTTTTATTACCCTTCTATTTGCGTTGTTACTTTTCTTGATTTTTTCTATTCCTATTGCTATTGGCAATAGGCAATTGAAAAAATATCTAACTGAACTAAAAACAGTATCAATAGAAAGCGAGGAAGATTATGATGCACTCAAGAGCTTGTATATAAGAATTAAAGCAGTAAATCAGCAATATATAAGCTTAGATGACTTTCCCATATTTATAAGATTTTTTGGAACAGCCTACAATACTGCATTAAAATTAGTGAAAGAAGTTCGCAAAGAACTTGCTGTTAAACTTTGTTTATTACCTCAAGGTCTTACAGATACACAAATGGAGGAAGCCATCAGGCTTAACACTGGGATTGCATATATATTAGAAGAGGAAGATGACGATGAATATGATTATGCAAAAGCATTGGCCTTAGGTGAAATAGAATTCATTAAACGTTAATATTAGATGTCAAAATTTCAAAGTGGTGACGTTGTATTAGCTTACTTCCCATTTGAAGATAAAATAGAAACAAAGCCTAGACCTGTAGTAATTATTGAGGTATATGATGATTCTTCTTTTACCTGTATGATTACTGGAACAGATAGATCGGATGAATGTCGAGGTTTTTGGGTAGAAAAAGATTCAAAAGAAGGTCGAGCAATGAGACTCAGAAAAGATAGTTTTATTAATGCCGATAGAACAGCAGAGCTCAAACACTATATGATTGTAGGTAGTGGCCCTATGGGATATTGTCCTTATATCAAAGAATTGGAAAATATGTTATTGTAAAAAATTAGACAAAGTTGAGTTTTCCATAAAAAAGCTAACTGAATATAAAAATCCCGAATTTTAGCCAAGTCTAAAATTCGGGATTTTTTGTATTAACAGCATTCAATACTATTTAGAAATCTAGCCCTTTACCAAAAAAGCTTTTGGTGATACTCAACAATAAAAATAGTAACAATAAAATCTGTAATACTCTATAAATAACACCGCTGTTCGTTTTTCAACAAAACTTCTTACACAACTTCCTACAAAAACCCTATCTTGTGCCCTTAATGAATAGGTTATCAAGCTTTTGACCAAATTATTTGTTCTAAGTGGTATAGCTGATTATTGAATAGAAAAATAAGCCGTGGATTCTTCTAGAGACCGCATACTAAACAAATTAAAAAAAAGAGTGGATCGCTCTGAACAACTGCCTTATCCCAATGCCTCCAAAGGTGCTTTATTCTTTGAGGCCGAAGATGCCTTAGAAGTTGTTTTTGCCAAGCAATTTACGGCCAATGGGGGTCGTTTTGTTTACTGTAATTCTGTCCAAGACCTCACAGAACAACTACACAGTTTATCCCACTACCGACAATGGGATGCCATACACTGCAAGGAAGATGCTATTTATACATTGCTAGATACTTCCACGATTCCACTACAAAAAGAAGTAGCCGCCCCACTGCACGTTCCAGCTAGTTTAACGACTTGTGAGGCTTTAGTTGCTCGAACAGGCAGTGTTTTATTGAGTAGCAATACAGCTGCTGGTAGAAGTTTATCTATTGTCCCGCCTGTACACTTAGTACTTGCTACTCCTAATCAAATTATTTATCATCTTAAAGAAATTTTAAGCCTACAAACAGCACGAGAATCACACTGGCCTTCTATGCTTTGTTTTGCGTCTACCAATAGCCGCACAGCTGATATTGAAAAGACTTTGGTCAATGGAGCACATGGCCCTAAGGAACTGTTCGTCTTTTTGTTAGATGTTTAAATATTTCGATTTTTATCACAACTATTCCAAACAATGAAATTAATCATTTTACTAAGCCTATTTTGTTGTCAGATTGCACTGGCGCAGCTTAACAATGAAGAGGTTTTAAGTATAAAGCAACAGCCTCTCAAAGTGGTTATGCAAGAAGCAGAGCAACTCTATGATAATGGCCTTTATCAAGAGGCTTATCCTTATTATACCGCTCTCAAAGACATGCGTAAGCGTTCTAAAATAAAAGATGACTATCGCTTGGGCAAAACAGCCTTGGCTGCTAAAGACTATACAGTCAGTCAAAAAACATTAGCACCTCTACTCCACAAAGCCAATAATTTTCCGCTTATTCATTATGAGTATGCTTTATCGTTAAAATATCAAGGCGATTATGTGCTGTCTAGCCAACACTTTCAGTCATACATCAACAATCATAATAAAGAGTCCAAAAATCAATACATAGACTTGGCTCAACAGCACTTGTATACATGCAAAAAAATCTTAGCGGAACGCGAAAAAACATCAAATTGGACGTTGGGCTATTTTGAAGATAAAGACGGCGAAAAAGTAATCATATACAGAGCTGTCACCCAAATGAGTAAATATGATGTTGGTTTAATTGAATGCCAAACACCACAAGGTACTTGTATCAAAAAAATCTATCCAGACAATCGGATAGAGCTATTGCGTGGTTCGGTGGGTAACCCTATTTTTAATAGCTCATCGCCTTATATTGCACCAGATGGAGAAACGGTTTATTTTGCTCAACAAGAAATTGGAAAAGCTGAACACAAGATTTTTATGGGTCGCTTGGCTGCCAATGGCGAAATTATTGATATTAAGAAATTAGGCTCTAATGTTAATCGTGTAGGCTACTCTAGTACACATCCTACACTTGGTATTACGGAACAAGGACAAGAAATCCTATACTTTGCCTCTACATTACCAGGCACACAAGGAGGCTATGATATTTGGTATTCTATTAGAACAATTGAGGGAGTTTTTACCCGTGCTTATAACTTAGGAACCAGAATTAATGGGGTAGGAGATGATATTACTCCTTATTACTATCAGCAAGCGAATGAATTGTACTTTAGTTCTGAAAAACCTCAAGGTTATGGGGGACTAGATGTATACAAAATGACAGGAGAGAAAAAACGCTGGAAAGAAGGAGCAGCACTACAATTGCCAACACCTGTTAATTCTAAAGGCAATGACTTTCACTACAAAAAAACAAGTGCTGCCAATGGTTCTTTCTCTACTAATAGAAAAAATGGAAAAGAGCAAATGGTAAAATACGAAGAAAATATTGGAGCTTAACCCTTTCCTTCTTTCTTCAAATCACAAGAGCCATCTCTATTGTTTAGAGATGGCTCTTGTTCTTCAATTCGACCAGATTTGGACTTACTTCTTAGTTAAAACCAAAGCAAAGCTCTGTCCAGTATCATTGGTTACTGTTCCATTTAATTTCTCATCTACTAGTGTAAATGAACCTGAAATAGTTCCAATGAAAAATGGCTGCTCAGGAATAGTCAAGACACTACAACTCTCATTAAAATCTCCTGTTAAATTAAAGGTAAGTGGCGTACTTGGAGTAGCAGGGTTTTCTACAGATACGATCGCAATGACTCCTTTGTCCCCAGTTCCTTCTTTGAGTTCCATAGCACCTGGCTGGCCATTATTGTCTTGACCTTCATAAACACCAAATGTATTGTCTCTACAATTGGGTTCTTCTTTTTGGCAAGCAGTAAATAATAAAGCACTTAATAAGGCAATTAGCAATAATTGAAATTTCATGGTTGTATTTTTGTTTTGATGAAATATTATCAGAGCATTCTCTACTCCAAAATTAGTCCAAAGATAACAATTAAGCCATTAAATCTATCTACGCCCCTAACTATTGTACACAAAAAAAGAGGCACAACTGCTGTTGCACCTCTCTTATTTTTATGATTGATCTTTCAATCTGTACATTATTACATTTGCACAAATTTACTCCTCATTCTTCTTGTCTTCGTTCTTCAACTGCTCTCTCAATTGAGAGAAAGCACTCAAATCACCTAGTGTACTCTTTTCGTTGTTAGAGTTTACTTGCTTAACAGCTTGTTTAGCAGCTTGTTTTTCCGCTCTTTGAGCATCTTTTTCTGCTTGTACTTCACTTCTTTTAGCATCAGAATAGTAACGAGAGTGTGATACTAAAATACGTTTGTCATCACGGTTGAACTCAATTACTTTGAAGATCAATTGCTCATCTACCTCAGCTAAAGTACCATCTTCTTTCTTGATGTGACGGATAGGAGCAAATGCTTCTAAACCATAAGGCAACAAGACAATAGCACCTCTGTCATCACGACGCAAGATAGTAGCTTCGTGTGTAGAGCCTTCTGGGAATACATCAGCAAAAGTATCCCATGGATTTTCTTCCAATTGCTTGTGTCCTAGAGACAATTTGCGGCTGTCCTTGTCGATATCCAAAATGATAATATCCAATTCAGCACCTACTTTAGTGAATTCAGCAGGGTGTGCAAAACGCTTAGTCCAAGAAAGATCAGAGATGTGAATCATACCACCAATACCCTCTTCCAATTCAATAAACACACCATATGGAGTCAAGTTTTTAACTTCACCTTTGTGCTGAGAACCTTTAGGATATTTTTCTTCGATTTGAGTCCAAGGATCTTCTTGTAGTTTTCTCAAACTCAAAGACATTTTTCGGTCTTCGCGATCAATAGTTACCACTTTAGCTTCATGCTCGTCTCCTTCTTTGAAGAATTCGCGAGAATTGATAGGCTGACTGCTCCAAGAAACTTCTGAAACGTGGATCAAACCTTCTACACCTGGGGTTACTTCCAAGAAAGCACCATAATCCTCGATGTTTACGATTCTACCTTTCACAACAGAACCTGGCTGAATATCTTCTGCCAATACATCCCATGGATGTGGTTGCAATTGTTTGAGACCCAAAGAAATACGTTTTTTATCATCGTTGAAATCCAATACAACAACGTTCAATTTCTGGCCATTTTCTAGTACATCGCTTGGGTGCTTGATACGTCCCCAAGAAATATCTGTAATGTACAACAAACCATCTACACCACCCAAATCCAAAAATGCACCAAAGTCTGTCAAGTTCTTAACAGTACCTTCTAATACTTGTCCTTTTTCTAGTTTAGAGATGATTGCTTGACGTTGCTCTTCTAGATCACTTTCGATCAATGCTTTGTGAGAAACTACAGCATTTTTGATAGATTCGTTGATCTTAACTACTTTGAATTCCATTGTTTTACCAACGTATGCATCATAGTCAATGATTGGGCGAATGTCAATTTGAGAACCTGGTAAGAATGTTTCTAGACCATCAATGTCTACGATCAAACCACCTTTGGTTTTGCTAATTACTGTTCCTGTTACGACTGTACCTTCTTCAAATGAAGCAACGATATTCGCCCATGCAGATAACAATTTAGCTTTGCGACGAGACAATACTAATTGTCCTCGCTTATCTTCTCTTGTTTCAACGTATACTTCTACGACATCACCAACAGCTAGGTCGGGCATATCTCGAAATTCTGTACGAGAAACCAAGCCATCTGATTTACTGTTCAAGTCTAGTACTACGTCACTAGCTGTAATGAATACTACTTTTCCAGCAACAATTTCGAATTCTTTGATAGAACTTAGTGTATTGTCGTACAAGCTTTCATACTCCGCAATAACACTATCCTCATAGTTCAAATGCCCTTTAGCACCTTTGTCCCAGTCAAAGTCATCATGTGCAGATTCTGGTTCAGATGTTTCAGTAGCTTCTACAACTGCTGTAGGTTCCTGTTCACGTGTTTCAGTAGCTTCTACAGCTGCTGTAGGTTCTACTGCTTCCGTGTTTTCAACAACGTTTTCTTCGTTGTTTGTGTTTTCAAGATTCTCCATATTAGAAAATACTTGGTTTTTAAAAGGTTAAAAAATATTGTTTACAAACTGCTTTAAATGTTTGCTTTATTTACCACAAAGCTCTCCTTTAAAGTGCCTGCAAAGGTACACATTTATTGATAGCTATCCAAATTTGTTATCCAAGAAACCTAAAGTTTTGCTCCTCTTTTTATAAAAGGGTCTATAAATAGAAAAAAAGCTATCCCCTTACAACAAAAGGCAATAGCTTTTTTAAATCTATTTTTTTATGTTTTGATTGACTAAAAAACTGATTTCCAGCATTTACTCTGCTTTCTTTTTGCGACCATTTAAGAGCAATTGGTCTAGATTGATAGACAATCCAAAATGGTGGGCGGCTCCTGCCACATGGTAACTTCCAAAGCCATAATCCAATTGAAACTGTTTAATTCTTAGAGCACAGCCAAAAGAAAATCCAGAAAGATTATTGAGAGAAGAAATTCCCAATTCTCCACGGCGCATATGATTATACCCTACGGCTACTCTGAACACTTCTGGCTTTCCTTTCTTACCAAAAAGCATTTCGAGATTAAAAATCATATGTCTAAAAATGTCGTCTACTACTTTTCCAGCATTGTTATTGGGTGTAGGATTGGTATTAGTGGGAATCAATTGTTGATCTTGATTATTAGGATCATCGTATACAATCCCCCAGCGTTGAATATTGTGTACAATTACCGAAAAGCGCAATGGAATATAACGCAACTTATGAGCAAAACCTATTTGTAAATCAAAGGGCAAAGGCTCCAGATTTCCATCTCTGTTGTACGTCGAAAATTGAGTGCCAATATTCTTAAACACCAATGACAAACTAATATCCTTGGCGGTATCATTAAACATCGCTGCTGCATCAAAGGCCATTCCTGTAGAGTTATAACTGCCCAAATAGGACAACACCGTCTTGGCATTAAGCCCCAATGACAAAAACTCGCTCACTTGCAAACCACCTCCTATATTAATAGCATATTCAGCAGCACTCGTTTCGCCCGTATATGCCCCTGTTACATCTGCATTCTTAAAATTACCGTAACTAATATACTGCAAGCCAGCATGAACAGTTAAGGGTAATTTGGATTCTTTGATGTGATGTCCATAGGCCAAATACCCGTGCGTAATTCCTGCCATATAGACACTCTGGTTGAGCACAATACGACGGTGCATAGATGGGTTGAGTGCTGCAGGATTGTGATACGCCAAACTTAAATCGGCATCTCGAACAGTAATCAAACTTCCACCCAAAGCCGTCACTCTTGCAGAATTGGGTATTCTCAAAAATTCATAGGTACTATTGCCTCCTATTTGACTCCAAGTAGTGGTAGAGCACAACAAAAGTCCAATAATTAATATACAATACTTCATAAACAAGCGCTGTTTGCTTCAAAATAGATTTTGTCCATTAACCGAACAAGAATAGAATTCCAAAAATAAAAAATAATCAAAGCTTCTCCCCTTTTACAATGGTCATAAAAAG
>JBGCDW010000173.1:0-36698 GCA_045105775.1 Aureispira sp. | reverse complement strand
TAGCACTGCTATGAACTAAATACGCTAGTACTTTTGTACCTTTTAGGTACAACCCACGCAGATCGCTTTGCGAGTGCCTTGATTGATGAAAAAACCTTACTTTTTGTCTCTGTACAACTCCAGTCGTGATAATGTCTAATATTTGCTCATCGCTCTTTATCCAATGTCATTTTTTCTACAACAATGTTTTTATACCTTTGTAGAATAATTTTTCCCACAAGAGCAATTTTAACCATCGCCTAAATTTTAACCGTTTTAAGGATTGCCATCATGAAACCTCTTCCTGCTAATGCCCAAAAGGTATTGATTGCTGTATTAGCAATTTTTGCCCTTTGGGATTTATACACCTCTTTTGATTTTTATAGGCACTCAGAATTAATGGGGGATTTTACAACCATTACACTGCCTCATGCTTGGTACACCCCTGTACTAGAAGACCCCTTGGGGTTGAATGTAATGATGACGGGAGAAGGCCATGCTGCTACCAACCGTTTTTGGGCCCATTATATTACCTACGCGTATTTTAATCAATTTCCGTTTTTGCTACAAAATCTAGGTATTTCTCCTATAGATAGCATTTATTTGGCTTGTGGATGGCTCAAGTTGTTGACCCAATTGGGTATTATACTGTTGTTTTCTAAATGGATATTGGGCAATACCGCTTTGTTTAGCAAATACACCATTGCTTTGGTGGCCTTTCTCTGTCCTTTTTTTCTTACAGCCGATACCCACTACAGAGCATTTGATTTGACCTCTTCTATGAAAATCATAGATCCATCTATAGCTTATACCATTTTTTATGCAAGCTCTTTGTTGTTGTTACTACTATACCTACATCCATTCTTGCAAAGAGCATGGGGCTTAAAAACAGGGGGTTTTAGTATACCACAACACCTTCTATTATTTTTATTATCGTTTGTTATTAGTTTTAATGGCCCTACCAGTTCTCCTGTTATTCTATTAATTTGCCCACTTATATTATTGAGTTTATGGTACAAAAATTTTAAGGAACTATCTACAACTCCTTTTGCAGAACCAGTAGTAGCTGCAATAAAAATGATCCCTAAGGAATTGTTGTTTCATTTTGTTTGGGTGGGTGTGCTCAATCTCTATTCTTTCTATTTGGGAACCTTTAATTTGGAAAACCCCACAACCCAACCGCTGCTGCTAGAACGTTATGGCTTGCTTTGGCAAGGCTTTTATCATCATTACATTTATAATAATTATCATATAGCACCTTGGGCTGTTTTGTTTATTTGGACCCTTATTAATACCAAAATCATTGTAGGTCTGGCGCAACCAATTAAACAGAAACGATATATCAATACTTTTAAGGTCTTGCTGCTCTTTTCTATTGGTTATATTTTGTTATTGCCATTGGGCGGATACAGAGCCTATCGCCCATTTATCATTCGCTATGACGTGGCTATGCCTGTAAATTTGGGCTTATTATTTCTCTTTGCTTATTCCTGTACTATACTGGTTAAACAACTTCAAGGTACTCCACAAAAAATTTATACCTCTCTTCTAATAGGACTTGTGGTATTCTTATCTATTGTGGATAGAACTCCCAATTCGGCCAGCAATGTGTGCGAATATGAAGCCTTGCAACAATTGGCCAAAGCAGAGGAAACATTGGTTGAATTGCCCCCTTGCAAAATCCTGTCTTGGTCATTGTATACAGACCCAACGGGGGCAGACTCTGAAACGGTGTGCAAAACCTTGTACCTTTGGAATATCATTGATACAGAAGAAAAACGCTATTATGTGGTAGAGCCTGAGTAATTTCTTAAATTAATGGACAATAATTGCATTCGCTATTTATTCATCAACGCATTTCTTCTATATGAAACTCCTAATTGGCTTATATTGTCTGTTGTACACGGTTATAATACAGGCTCAAGATACCCATTATTGGACCAATCAGTATGGTGCTAGAGCTTCTTTGCTGGGAGGTGCCGCCATTGCTGGTTTAGATGATAACAGTGCTGTTTATTACAATCCTGCCAACTTAGCTTTTATTAAAGAAAGCACGGTTTCTCTAAACACCTCTGTTTATAAATACACCGACTTGTATTGGGGCAATGGCGCTGGCAAAGAGCTTGATCTTAGTTCCCAACGCATTAGTTTATATCAACAAATGATTTCGGGGCTTATTACCAAAAATCCAGCCATCAAAAGTAGAGTTGGTTTTAATATTATCACTCGACAACATGCCAATATCAGTATCGATCAACGCTATGAGGGGGCACACGAGTTGAATGCTTCTCAAGATGGGTTAGAACGTTATCTGGGCAATGTACAACTGGACAATCACCTTACTGAAACTTGGGCTTGCTTGGGCTGGGGGTATCGCCTCAACGAACACCTATCGGTGGGACTAACGGGCATTGTAAGTTATCGCGCACAGCGTTATGCCTTTTTTTATACCACCAGAGCGGCTCGCAACGATTCTATATCTAGTAGTAGTAGCACTATTTTTAATGTTGCCAGCAATGCTTATGATACCCACGCACAAACCTATATCATAAGTGGCTTGCTCAAGGCAGGTCTACACGCCCGTTTTGGTCATTGGCGTTTTGGGCTCAACATCACGAGCCCCTCTGTAACGATATGGAGTGAAGCGCGTGTACAACGAGAAATCAGTCAAACAAACTTACCTGGTAATAATGATCGTATTCAGACAGGAGAACAGCGTTTTTTGCCCGCTAAACACAAATATCCACTCAGTATTGGTCTAGGAGTGGCTTATGCTTATGAGAATGGAAGTATTAATATAGCCGCAGAATATTTTTCGGGGGTGCATCCTTACAAAATGATTACAGCCAGAGACGAAAGTTCTGTTTTTTCGGTCTTATTTAATCGCCCTCCCGAAAACTTTTTCAGCATCTACAATGCGGCCCAACCTGTTCTGAATTTTGCGGTAGGTTGGGAACATTCAATTAGTGAGCGTTTGTTATTGCACCTCGGCCTTAGAAGTGATTTTTCCTATGCTAAGTATAACAAAGATTATGGTTTAATCCTTACCTTGCGCAGCATTCCTATGAATTTGTGGCATGGCACGCTTGGTTGCTCTTGGCGCAGAAAAGCCAGTTTGGTCAGTTTGGGCATTCAGTATTCTTATGGCCATCAACGCAGAGGTTTGGAGCAATTGGTCAATTTTACAGAGCCTATTGTCAAAGCACCTTATTATTTGGAAGGAGAACGCACCGAAGATAGTTTTGCCAATTATCACGCTGCTACTTTCTTGATTGGCTACACCTATTATTTTGCCTTAAAATAGTGGTAGAGCAATTAACACTTCATGCTTTTTTTTAGTTTTTTTCAAAAAAACCAAAAAACAGCTTGTATCTTTTTGATTATCAAGCTATTGTTTTTTTTAGCGTTTCATCATAAAGCCCTAACAATCAATTAAATACGATTTTACACGAAGTAAGGAGCAATCACCAATGGTTCTAATTTTTTGTGTACTTTTGTGCTCTATTTACTGGCCACAAGTTTTAATTCTATAAATGGATTACATCACGCATTTATTACACAGCTATCAAGATAACCAGAAAGCACGAGACGCTATTCGACTAATCGAACATACGGCTACTTCTGTATTTCTAACAGGTAAAGCAGGAACAGGTAAATCAACACTACTCCGATCCTTGCCCCAATACCTAAGCAAGCAACACATTATTCTGGCACCTACAGAATTGGCCGCCTTGCAAGTGGGGGGCGAAACCATTCACTCTTTTTTTGGATTTGAATGGCGAGTATATTTACCAGACGATGCCAGTATTCCGCCCTTGCCTCCTACCCGCGTGCAATTATTAGAAGAAGTAGAATTAATTGTCATTGATGAAATCTCAATGGTACGTTGTGATCTGATGAATGCGATTGATTTGTCCTTGCGTTGGCACTTGAATAGTGATCTGCCCTTTGGAGGAAAGCAATTATTGATGATTGGAGATTTGTACCAATTGCCTCCTATTATTGATGAACGCAATAAGGAAGAAGTGAATTTATTGCGCAGCAATTACACCTCCCGCTATTTTTTTAGTGCCAAAACGTTTGAACAAGACTTTCAGTACCAAATTGTAGAATTATCCAAAGTCTATCGCCAAAAAGACCGCAAATTCATTGGCCTACTCAATGCTATTCGAGTCAACCAGATGGATGAGCAGTTGCTCTCTACCCTCAATGAGCGTTACAATGTCAAGGGCGGCTTGAGTACCAATTTTAAGATTACACTGGCTTCTACCAATGCCGTGATCAAAGAACTCAACCACTCCAAACTGTCCGAAATTGAAGCACCTTTAGTCATTTTTCATGCAGAGGAAGAAGGTAATTTTGCCAATGTTGGCAGTGCCTACCCCACTGATAAGGAATTGCAGCTCAAAACTGGGGCACAAGTAATGTTTGTAAAAGACGATGAAGAAGGTCGTTGGGTGAGCGGCACCATTGGACGCATTGCCGAGATTTCGGAAGAACAATTGCTCGTAGAGATTAAGCAAGGAAAAGACATGGTAGCTTATCCTGTAGAGCATCATACTTGGCACAAATATATTTACGAATGGGACCCCAATACAGAAACGGTTGTCCATCATATTGTAGGTTCCTTTACTCAATTTCCAATTAAATTGGCTTGGGGTATTACCATTCACAAGAGCCAAGGCCAGACTTTTGACCATGTTGTCATCAATTTGGGGCGCAAGGCGTTTGCCACAGGACAAACCTATGTAGCATTGAGCCGTTGTACTTCCTTCAAAGGCATTACCCTCAAACGCCCCGTGAGCCCTGAAGATATTTTTGTAGATAAGCGAATTACCAAGTTTTTGGAAGCACAAAAGCAGTATCGTGCCGATAAAAACAGCTATATCACTATGCTGGAACACACCGAACGTTCTATACAGCAGCAGCATCTAATTATTGCTTCACTAGAAGACAAAAATATCCAACAACTACAACAACAGCAGAAATTGGTCAAGACATTGGTAGAGCAAGATCAAAAAATAGATTGGTTGTCTA
The DNA here is from genome assembly GCA_045105775.1 of Aureispira sp. Lineage (GTDB taxonomy): Bacteria > Bacteroidota > Bacteroidia > Chitinophagales > Saprospiraceae > Aureispira. The sequence continues at coordinate 31,682 of JBGCDW010000173.1, read as the reverse complement.
CTGATTTGGAAGCGGCCAAAAGCAACCTCAAAGACAATGAATCAAAATTGGGGGCTACCTTGTCCGAGTTGGCAGAGCGCGAAGCTGAAGTTGAAACTATGCTGGGCACCAAAGGCATTTATCAGATTCTATTTCTGATTTTGGGTGTTGCATTGATCTGGGCTTTATTCTTCAAATAGAACGCACCGTATGTTGTTTCAATACCAAAGCAAAGACTACCATTTCGAACGGTATCCACAAAAAGAGAACCGCTCTTTGAGGGCTTGGAGTGCTGTAGACGAACATTTTTTGCGCTACCAAAGAGAATACCCAAAAACATTAGAAACGCCTTTGTTCTTGTACAATGATCGCTTTGGATTCTTGACTTGTTTGCAATTGCCTCAAGCTACACACAGCATTCTAACCTGGCGTTCTCAGCAAGTGGCTTTAGATTTTCATTGTGATAAAAATGTCATTGATACCAGCAATTGGAGCTATTCTACCCCTTTGGATCCCTTACCACAATCGGTGCAAGAGGCTTGGATCAAACTCCCCAAATCCTTAGAATTATTACAAGTATTCTTACAACAATTATCTGCTCAATTAACGCCTGATGCTACCGTAGTCATTGGGTTTATGACCAGACATTTTAGTCCACAGCTTTTGTCCTTGGCTAGTCTATATTTTGAACAAGTAGAACAAAGCAAAGCTTGGAAAAAATCGCGCTTATTGATTCTAAAACAACCCAAGCCTTATCAAGAAAGAACATTACAACATGAACTCCATTGGCAAAATCAACTATTCAAACAATATTATGGTGTTTTCTCTGCCAAACACATCGACTATGCCAGTCAGTTTTTGCTGAACAATCTGCCTACTGTAGCACCAAATTCGCGCGTATTGGATGTGGCCTGTGGCAATGGTATTTTGGGCATCGCTGCTACCCATCAAGTCGCTCAAGCAGAACTACATTTGTTAGATGATTTTAATTTAGCCACCGCTTCGGCTCAATTAAATGCGCCGAGCACACACAGCCAAATTCATTGGCATTATACACTTGAGGAGCTGCCCAAGGCTTATTTTGATTGGGTGGTATGCAACCCTCCTTTTCATACCGAACACGAAATAACAACAACCATTGCCAAACAACTATTTAGAGGCGTTCAACAATGTCTAGCCCCTGATGGCCAATTTTGGATTGTTGCCAATAGGCACTTAAATTATAAACGTTTTTTAGAAAATCTTTTTTATAATGTTCAAATCACCAAACAAAACAAAAAATTTATTATTTATAGGTGTAAATCGTAACACATAGTTTTTTTGCCTAAAAGCTACCAAATGCTGCTGTTGTTGTTGTATCCTCGCCCTAGAATTCAATAAGATTCTACTTAATTGATATTTCTTCTTATGTTTTCTAAAAAATAGAGGGTAGATATTTTTCTACAAGTGTAAATATTAATTAATTTAGATGCGCCTCCAACCAAAACGCTATGTTCTTGTTTCTAGAATGTACTATTGACTATAAAATATTATGATAGGGAAAAAAATTTTTATTGTTGAGGATGACATGATTATCCAAATGTTCATAGAACGGATCTTGAGCAATTTGGGTTTGGTTGTTATTGGAGAGGCACGGTCAGGTGATGAAATATTAGATTTTCTAGAAACGACAGAATTACCAGATTTTATTTTGATGGATATAGGGCTTGCTGGAGACAAAGATGGCATTGAGACTGCTCAGATTATCAACAGTAACTATAACATTCCTATCATTTTCTTGACAGGCAATTCGGATAAATCTACCTTAGATCGTGCACATGAAACCAATCCCATTGGTTTTATCAACAAACCCATTGACGAAACCAGTCTAAGAAGTGTCATGCAACGGTATTTTGAAGAGAACTAATTGAGTTTCCCTCAAAACTGCACTGGATATTGCAAGGTTGTAGAAGGTTTGGGGCGGATAGACAAGCCCAATCCTGCACTTACTTGATAAGAAAAAGGATCGTAATGGATGCTGGGCTTAATTTGCAAACTCAAATCGTCGTCTATATCAAAACGCATTAAATGAGCATCTACAAAGGCATCTATAATCGTCAAGCCATAAAACAAGGTAAACCCTATAATAAATAACTCCGAAGTACTTCTCGCATTATCTCTTACAATTTTCAGATTGGCATCCGAAAGACTGGTATCACTAATAGCACACATGTAGTTCGTATTAGGAAAAGTATCTACATGCTCCAAATACGTCCGTTTGTGACACTCAAAATCAACTTTGCTTTTGATCATAAAATACCCCAAGGTACCTACTCCCCCCCAAACTATAGGCAGTTTCCAATAACGGCGATTGTATATTTGTCCTGCTCCTGGAATCAGGGCGAGTAAGGTAGCAGTTCTAGGGTTGTGATTTTCGGGCAAACGATCTAAAAACCGTTGTCGTCTAGCTTTTTTTCTAAAGGTTCTTTCTCTTGCCCTACGTTCTTGTACCAATCGGGCAGCTTCATCGGGATCTTGGGTAGGGACAAACGAGGAGTCTTGATCAGTTGTTGTAGTAGTGTTGTTTTGTGCATAGCTCAATGTTGATAAAGTGCATATAAAAATTATAACCATAAGGTAGCCCGAAACAGAAGTAGACACTCTAACCATAATAATACAGCTCCAAATTTACCCTGCCTGATATTGACAGTGGATTGATTTAATAGATATAACCTATTGGTAAAACTAAGCAATCCTATTTATAACCAAAAGCATTTCTGAAAATTGTAAACGATTATTTCCTGCCAATACCGTCTCTTATCCTAACTTACTTTATTGCAACATTTATTTACTCTGTTTGAGTTCCTTCCTTTCTTCAAAAATTAGGAAGAGCGTTTTTTTAACACCTCCAGTGCCTTCGATACATGTTCTTTTGCTTTGATTTCTGCCTGATACCGAAACACCAATTTACCTTGTGCATCAAACACATACGTCACTCTACCTGACACCATGCCTAGTAACCCCCTTGGTACACCAAACAAAGAACGCACCGTCTCCCGATTGTCGCTCAATAAATCAAACGGAAGTTCATAACGGCTTGCAAATTGGCGGTGAGAAATCACAGAATCGGGACTAATGCCAACTACACGAGTGTTCAATTTTTTAAAATCTTGATAACTATCCTTAAAAAAACAAGCTTGAGCAGTACACACTCTAGTAAAATCACTGGGATAAAAGTACACTACAACAGGGCTGTCTTTCCAATCATTGCTATCTATCCATTCTCCTCGTTGATTTTTTAAAGAGAAGGAAGGCAAAGAATCGCCTACTTTTATTTCTTTCATATTTTTTTGATAATTAACAATAGTGGTTTACTAACAACTCTCCTTAACAGCCCTTATCATTCTTTGTTTATAAAATTTATCTAAAAAACGGTCAAAATATACGTTGGTTAAAAAGAGCCTGCTCTCCCTATACGTATTTAAAAATCATCACAAATAATTCAGTGGTAGGATTTCACAGTTCACAGTTTACATTCTGCTACAAATACTGTATATTAGCCTTGAAAGTAAGATCTTTTTGTATATTCATATATATTAGACATTATTACGAATAGCTTTGCAGCGAAAAAAGCATCTTTTTACTTCGTGAGCCCTTCGGGGTTCCCTCACTCATCGTTAAAAATTAATTCCATAGCGCTGCTATGAACTAAATTTTTGCCTTGATTGATGAAAAAATCTCACTTTTTAATCTCTATACAACTCCATTCGTTATAATGTCTATTATAATCACTTGCTTTTGTATTGCATTGTACATTGTAATAATCTGCACAGCATCGCAGCAGATTATCCTAAAAAATAGTCTTAAATAGTTATGGGAAGAGCGTTTGAATATCGCAAAGCAAGGAAAATGAAACGTTGGGGCCAGATGGCCAAAGTATTTACTAAAATTGGCCGTGAGATTGCATTAGCCGTCAAAGAAGGAGGCCCCGATCCTTCTTCTAATCCCAAACTACGTCTAGCAATCCAGAATTCTAAGGTGGCCAATATGCCCAAGAAAAACGTGGATGCAGCCATCCAACGTGCTTCTTCCAAAGATGCTGAAAACCTAGAGGAAATGGTTTATGAAGGTTATGGCCCTCATGGCATTCCCTTTATTGTAGAATGTCTAACGGACAATAGCACCCGTACAGTAGCCAATGTGCGCTTCTATTTCTCCAAAGAGAAAGGTTCTTTGGGTACCTCTGGTTCTGTTAGCTTTATGTTTGACCGCAAGGGAGAATTTATTTTTGATTTGGGTGAGCATGACATCGAAGAGTTAGAATTAGAACTCATTGATTATGGTGCGGACGAAATTGATGAATCAGAAGGAAAAGTGTATATCTACACCGCTTACGAGGATTTTGGAACCATGCAAAACGCATTGGAAACTATGGGCATTGAAGTGCAAGAAGCTTCTCTACAACGTTTTCCACAGGTTACCAAAGAAGTAACAGAGGAACAACGCGAAGATTTAGAACGTTTGATTGAGCGTTTTGAAGACGATGAAGATGTTCAAAAAGTATTTCATGGAATGGCCTAAACTTCCAAATACTTCTTTTATAAATGGTTGATTGCTGCTAAGGTAATCAACCATTTGTTTAATAACAGCAATCCGATCTATACTCACCCAACTACAACTGTTCTCACATGCCAGCACCTACTCTATTTGATTTTTTGGAGGAAAAAGTAGTCGAATTTAACCACCAAGATTTTATTGAAAACGACCCCATTCGTCTCCCCCACCAATTTAGCCAATTACAAGACATTGAAATCATTGGTTTTTGGGTGGCGGTGTTGGCTTGGGGCCGACGCAGTAGTATTATCAAAAGCGGACAACGCTTGATTGAGTTGATGGATGGTGCCCCTTACGACTTTATCAAAAATCATGAGGAGAAAGATCGGGCGCGCTTTGAGCAATTTAAGCACAGAACCTTTCAACCTATAGACGCGCTTTATTTTTTAGAATTTTTGCAGCAGTATTATCAAAATAACACTTCGCTAGAAACAGCTTTTAGCCAGCACTTGGCACCCACTGATTCGACGATAGAAAACGCGCTTATTGGCTTCCATGAGTTGTTTTTTAGCCTGCCCGATGCTCCCCACCGCACACGCAAGCACGTTGCCACGCCTGCTAGAAAATCGACCTGTAAACGGCTTTGTATGTTTTTGCGTTGGATGGTGCGACAAGATGACCAAGGAGTAGATTTTGGGCTTTGGCAACGGATTCAGCCTAGTCAATTGTTGATGCCCTTGGATGTGCATGTAGAGCGCGTAGGAAGACAATTGGGATTGATTGAGCGCAAGCAGCGCGACTGGAAAACGGTATTGGAGTTGACAGCGCGTTTGAGAGAGTTGGATGCCAATGATCCTGTAAAGTATGACTTTGCCTTATTTGGAACGGGTGTGTTGGATAAAACTACAATTGGCTTTCAGTAGTTGTTTTTTTATAGTTGGCGCAAAAATTCTTGTAGCTGCACGGTTGCACGGCCACGATGAGAGATCGCGCCTTTTTCGTCGGAATCCATTTGAGCAAAACTACGGTCGTAGCCCTCAGGCTGAAAAATTGGATCGTATCCAAATCCGTCTATGCCTTGACGTTCTGTTAGGATTGCTCCGTGCACCTTTCCCTCAAAAGTTTGCACCTTTCCATCCAAAATAATTGCAATAATCGTCTTAAAATGCGCCTTTCGACTATTTTTTTCTTCCAGTTCAGTTAGTAGCCGATTGATATTGGCATCGGGGTTTCTAGGCAAACCGCCATAAAAAGCTGTATCTACCCCTGGTGCTCCATCCAAGGCATCGACTAACAAGCCTGTATCTTCTGCAAAGCAATTGTAGCCATACTTGTCGTAGACATATTGGGCTTTTTGAATAGCATTGCCCTTGATGGTTCCTGTGGTTTCTGGAATTTCTTCGGTACAGCCTATGTCTTTTAGGGACAAAAATTGATACGCCTCTCCCATGATTTGCTGAATCTCTTTAACTTTATGGGCATTCCCTGTCGCAAAAACGAGCTGTTGCATAGGATGGATGGAAAATATTGGAAGAATTAATTTTTATCTAGTGCAAGTTGCTTTAATTCTGCTGCAACCTCTTTGCCCAAATAAGCTTGAATACCGCGATGGATAAGATAGAGTAATGGAATGAATAAAATAGCTACGCCTACTTTGTAAATATAGTTGGCCGTTCCGATGGAGAACAATTGTTGCATGGTCCAATCTGCACCAATTACAAAAGCAATGTACAAAACTAAGTAACTATCAATCAGTTGAGATACGAGTGTAGAGACGGTAGCGCGCACCCAAATGTTTTTTGAGCCTGTAATCATTTTGATTCGTCTAAACAATACAGCATCAACTACTTGCCCTACCAAAAAGGCAATAAGTGACCCCACAATGATCCACATACCTTGCCCAAAGACCGTAGAAAACGCAGCCTGCATCTTCGGCACTCCTGATGACTCATAGGCCGTATCCCACCAATCGGCTGGAGCCAGTCCTATTGCAAAAAAGACCATTACAAAAGCATAAGCAATCAATCCTGCTGTAAGATACGACAGGAATTTAACCCCACTTACACCAAAGTAATCATTGACCACATCTGTTATGATAAAAACCACCGGCCATAATAATACACCTGCTGTAAAGTTCAAAGGCCCCGGTCCTCCCATCGGGTCCAAGCCCATGGGATCCATTTGTAAGGTGTCTTCTAATGCAAAAATCTTAACACCAATAAACTCTGCAATAAAAGCATTGGCCAAAAAGAATCCACCTAAAATAAAAAATAGGCGATTACTTTTGAACTCTGTAACACGCTTGCCGGTTGTTTTTCCTTCTACTTCCGCAGAAGAATCAACTATTTTATTTTTGTCCTCTAGTAAACTCATAATGGATACTTGTGTATCAGGAAACAGTAATTGATCTTCAAAGATTTAAATCAAAAATAGTAAATTAGTTTTATTTACTCAATTTTTGTGCTTCTCGTAATTCACTCTAAAGATAGAATATTTGTCATCTAAACCAACAATTTTAGTAAAGTTTTATTGCCAATTGTGATAATCTATTTTGAAAGCAATCAAAAGATAATTCAAACAGCACTTTACCTACTTATCAAAACGAGATTTTTACCTATGCTTTTTTTACCCCATTAAATGTACCTTCTTTACTTAACCTTATTTCGTATAAAATTGCACCTAATTGATTATCAAAATATTGCATAAAAGCACTAAAAAAAACAATGGCTTGACAATCAATTATATACAAGATATTTTTTAGCTTACTGATTCGTTGGTATCGTATACCAACTAGCTCAGATCGTTTTGCGAGTGAACAAAAGTAAGAAATCCACGAAGTATTAGACTTAAATTAAGAAGAGGTTAATCGTAATAGTCCTAATTCTTTAGTAATTTTGCCCTTTATTGTTGACGGTTATTAAAACTAGTGAATTATTTAAAAATAGAGTTCAGCTCTTGCTAAAAATATACATTTCGCATAGTTTATATACACTAATTCTGCGTTTAATTGGCAAAAAATTGGCAACAAACATTTATGATTTTTTATTACGCTACAGGTGTAATATTATCAAAAAAATCTTGTACAAGTAAGTATATGATGTTTTTTATCGTTTCATAACAGCATTAAACTCTTTCATAATATTAATTTTAGGTATAATTAATAACACTATTAGTTTGAAAAAATCAACGTACACTTTACTGCTCATATTCATGGTACTTTTCCTAGATCAAGCATTAAAGATTTGGGTAAAACTCAATATGCCTTTGGATGATTATTTTCCTGTATTGGGGCTAGACTGGTTTCATATTCATTTTATTGAGAATCCAGGAATGGCTTTTGGAATTGAGTGGGGCGGCGCTTACGGTAAGTTGGCCTTGAGTCTTTTTAGAATTGTCGCCATCTCATTTATTGGAGTAATGTTATTTAGATTGGTGCGCCAACAAACTTCTTATATTGTTATTACTAGTATTACCTTGATTTTTGCGGGTGCTGTGGGCAATATTTTGGATTCTGTTTTTTATGGGGTCTTCTTTTCTGCTAGTACACCATTAGAAATAGCATCGTTTATGCCCGATGGCAATGGTTACGCGCCTATGCTTTATGGACAAGTAGTAGATATGTTTTATTTTCCACTTATTGATTCTACCTTTCCAGAATGGTTTCCTATTTGGGGCGGCCGTCCATTGCGCTTTTTTGAATTTATTTTTAATATCGCTGATGCGGCCGTTTTCATTGGAACTGCAATTATATTTGTATTTTACAAACACTTTTTTAATCAGCAAGATCCTCAAAACATCGTTGAGAACGATCAAGAAAAAGAAGATAATTTATCCAACGAAAATCTATCTATCAGCAAATAACTTCTGAAGTTGTTTAAAACCTATCTGAAACGTGAAGAAATCACACTTTGTTTTTCTACTCATATTCGTACTGCTTTTATTAGATCAAACCCTAAAAATTTGGGTTAAACTCAACATGCCTTTGGGAGATGCCTTTAAGGTTTTTGGGTTAGAATGGTTTCAAATTCGTTTTACCGAAAACCGAGGAATGGCTTTTGGAATGGAATTAGGCGGTGATTGGGGAAAACTATTTTTAAGTGTCTTTCGAATTGTAATCGTTTCCGTTATGGGGTATTTCATAGCGCGTTTGGTTCGCAAAAATTCCAGTTACTTATTACTCACTTGCATTTCCTTTATTTTTGCAGGTGCCTTGGGCAATATTTTGGATTCCGTTTTTTATGGCATCATGTTTTCTGACAGTGGCAGTTTTCACGCGCCCAGAGTGGCTAGTTTTATGCCCGAAGAAGGAGGCTATGCTCCTATGCTGTTTGGCGAAGTAGTAGACATGCTCTATTTTCCACTCTACGAAGGTTCTTGGCCAGAATGGATGCCCTTTGTTGGAGGTGATTATTTGCTGTTCTTTCGCCCTATTTTTAATATTGCCGATTCTGCTATTAGCATAGGCGTTTTTCTAGCATTGCTCTTTTATCGCCGTTTGCAAGTCGAACTAGACCCCGAACAACGCCAAGAAGCTCCGCCAAACAACTCCACAACTGCCCATGTGGATCCCCCTACAGTAGAGTAGATTTACGCTTGCTCCCCAAAAATCAACTGCAACAAAGGACGAATAGTAGCCACCCGTGTTTGATCCCAATCATGCTGAAATACCGCAGTTGGCTTAATCACTCCATTGCGCGCCAATTGCAGCATCTTTTGACGCTCGGCGGCGGCAAAAGCCGAAAACGTACGCCTCAAGGCTGGTAGCAGTTGTTGAAAATTAGAATGATTCAACTGTCCAATCCAAGCATCAATCAATTGCCACAAATCAGGATTGTGCAACAACAACAAGCCACTGCCATGCAAGAAGCCTTCTAGCCAACGACTAGCCGTATCATTGTCTGAGCTTTGAGAAAGTGCATAGGCCAAATAATCTGCCGCCTGCTGCACTTCCAATTCTTGACAGTCCAACAACAAGCGAACCGCTATGCCGCGCAAATTGGGAGCCACCAACTCCCATTCTACCAATTGTGCCAAGGCGCGTTGCCATTCGTACAAATAATCGGGATTATTCAATAATAACAAGGCTCGATTGACCGACAGCACCTGTTCAAACAAAGCAAGACTAGCCTGCTCTTCTAAATTATTGGCAATCATGGGCAAACCAATACAAATTCTGGGCAACATGTTTTTGAGCAATAACTCAATGGTTGTCGTTGCCGTGTTGCGAACGTCTCCATATCGCTGCACCCGCACCAATGGAGGCAATGCCTGCATCAAATGTTGAATATCTTTGGTTACCGCAGCCTTGTGCTCTAGCGATTTGACCAATACCTCTAGGGCTTGCGGCAAATTGGCGTGTATGACTTGCTCCAACAATGCCGTGAGTTCTTGCAAATGCTCTGTGGTGGTTGCTTTCTTTTGCACCAGGGTACTCGCTGCCTGCTCTACGGTATTGCCCCACATCCCTGCCTCTATAATTCTCAAGGCAAATTCTGGCCGCCACTTCAATTGCCAATATTCGTTTTTGGTACTCAACTCTCGGCCCAGTGCTGCCCCCAGCGTTCCCCACGGAATATTTATCAAGGATAAGCGATGCAAAAATTGGCTCTGCTTCAAATCGTGTGCTTGTCGCAAATCCAACCCTCCTTGCGGTTTGTTGGCCACAGCTTTGAGCCATATCGTTTCGGCTGTACGATATTTTTTGAGTTTTAAGACTTTAATATTATTTTCTAAATCTTGTTGCAAAGGTATAATAGGAATGGTATCGGGCACTTGCCCCATCAAATCACCAACAATCAACTGCTGGCGAACCAACTCCAATTGGCTGCTGTATCCATTAGAAAAAATAGTCTGCACCGCTTCTGTCAATTCATCTATGCCCGGCATTTGCAATCCACGAAGGGTAGCCAATGTTTCGGCCAAGCGCACCCCCTCAATAGCATGGGCAGCACTGCTCTCCAAATCTTCGCGCTGAAACAACTGCGAAACCTTGGTCATCCAACGCACGGTAGCTTGCTCATAATTCTCAAACAACAAGGCATACCAAGCAGGCGACAGCACCCCTGCCCCATAACCACTATTGGTAGCAATACGCTCATAAGTCCAAGGAATCCAAGTAGCCTTAGTTTTTATTTTAGCAATGCCTTTTAATAAAGCATTATCATCCTTGACTTTGTGTGCATTCAAATCCGTGAGAGCTGGGGTATGCCAAGCACCACACACTACCGCAATACGTTCGTATTTATTCTTAATGGCCTTACGCATAATTTTACGCATATATGCCTCTCGAATCAAATTATCGGCCTGCCCAATCGTTCCAATTTCATCTCGCAAACTCTGCATCAATTCTACAATCACCCCAAACACTTCCTCATCTCCTATGCCTTGTTCAAAATACACTTCCCACCAACGCTCACTATCACTATATCCCGCCAAGCGTGCCAAATAGCCCAAGGGATCTCGGGCAATATCCAAGGTCAACGCATCGGCCTGTTCGACTGTTTGCCTCAATTTTAGGCGTTCGGGGTCTTGCTCCAAACCCAAACGCAAGGATTGGGGCAAATCCATCGCCCATACAGGAACCTGCTGCTGCTGCGCCCAACGAAAGGCTTGCCATTCGGGCGAAAAGCTCGTAAATGGATAATAAACCGCTTGTTGCAGTGCTTTGGGATTGTAAATTAAGGCAGCCACAGGAGGCTCTAAGCCTTCATCACAAACATGAACCAATAAGGGTTCCAACTCATCGGGTGCTTCTACCAATATAATATCTGGCTGAAAACGCGCTAAGGCTTTTAGCAAACTCTTGGAGGAACCTGGCCCGTGGTGGCGAATGCCGTATAATTGAATTTCCATAATGAATAAGCAACCTTATACATTCTTATACCCAATAATTTGGATTGCTGTACTGTTGCGTCTGTATTTGTTTTATGAGCCTAAGCTTGAACGAATGAACCTTGTGTGTGTAAACCTACCCATTAACGTACGTCTTTTTGTAGCGCAATCAAATGAATAGCCTTTTCTAATTCTTCTTGTAATTCATCATAACCAATGACGCGACCTATTGCGGTGAGTTGTAAAAGATGCGAGCGTAAATCTTGATAAAGCGTTTCTTGGATTTGATGGCGTATTTGTTCCACTTCGGGCGTTTGGTTCATATTGTCCAACTGCTTGTATAGCTTTATTAGGTCTGTACTCATTATTTTTATTTTAATTGTATTGGAATCAATCTCTGTTTTAAGTTTCTTATTTAGGCATTGGTACCAGGAATGGTAATGGTAATTTGCCCATCGGCTAGATGCAGGTGATAGCGTTGCCCAGCTTCCAACTCTTGGATGCTCGTAATAGGGCGGCCATCCAAATGAGCAACGGCTGCAAATCCCCTTGCCAAAATATGCTGTGGATTGAGCAAGCGTAGGCGTTCTTCCAATTGCAGCAATTCTTGCCCAGCGCGTTCTATTTGATGAATGGCTAGAGCAGCCAAGCGTTCTTGCAAACGTTCCAACAAGCGTTGTTGTTCTTGTATTTGTGTCAATGCTTGTTGCTGAATCGCTTCTGCATATTGCAAGACAGCTTGTTCATAATTCATCAAGCGTTGCACTAGATATTCGGCCACTGCGGTTGGGGTTTTGAGGCTTGTATAGGCGACCAGATCGGCTAAGGTTTCGTCAATATCGTGCCCAATTCCTGTGAGTACGGGCAATTCACAGGTCGCAATAGCCACACACAAATCGTATTGATCAAATCCCATCAAATCCAAGCGCGCGCCTCCACCACGCACAATAACCACACAATCAAATTCCTCTTGTCGGGCTTCAATTTTTTCTAAAGCAGCCCCTACTTCCTTGCCCACATTTGCCCCCTGCACGACCGCATTAAACAATTCATATTCCAATCGATAGCCATAGGCATTTTCTTGCAATTGTTGCAAAAAATCCTGCAGCCCTGCTGCGGTAGCCGACGAAATAACGGCAATACGCTGCCACACAGCTCTGGTGGCAACTTGTGCATTGAGCGTGGTAAATTGCTCTTCGGTTAGTTTTTTTAAGGTTTGGGCGCGTTGCAATTCCAATTGCCCAATTGTAACACTTGGATCAATGTCTTTGATGGATAATTTCATTCCAAAATATTCATGGAACTCTACTTGTACCAATGCTAAGATTTGTCGCCCAGTTTGTAGGATAGACCACAGGGAATCTCCTATTTTTTTCTGCAATTCCTCTACTACTCGCCCCCAAATGACGGCATCCGCCCTAGCAGAAACCTTAAAATCATTGCGTTCTACCAATGATAAATACACACTGCCCTTGCTGCTTCCTACATCTGCAATTTCGCAACGCACCCACAGTTGCTCTCGCATATTAAATGCAATCACTCGTTTGAGGTGTTCATTGAGTTCAAAAAGAGAAAAAGAAGGCAAATTAGTGGCAGGTTTCATAGTCGTACAATCGGTTAGAAGTAGTTGGCTGGTCAAATATAATGGTTCTCCGAGTAACTTTTACAAAAAAACCATCCTGATATGGCATCAGAATGGTTTTCTTAGGATTAATATAACTGAACATTTTTTTAAAACAAAAAACGCCGTTGTCTATTAAGTATTATTTTGTTACGTTCGCTTCGATATCGTACAAGATCATATCATCTGGTACATTACCATAGATATTCAAACTAGAAGCATAGGCAGGATCTACTTCCGCCTTGGCAGAATCAAACTTAAATTTGATAAATCCTTTCTCTCCAGGTTTTACCGCTCCTCTTGTCCAATCTACAGGCGTTGTACAAATACAACCACCTTCTAGGTGAAAGATTTTGAAATCGTTTTTGCCTGTATTAGTAAACTCAATAGTATATTCTTTGCTTTCGCCAAATTTAACTGGCCCAACTTTCATTACTGGATTATCAAATCCTAATGTAGTCTTAGCAGCCGCAGAAGGCGTAGAAGCTCCAACCTTAGTACTTACTGTATTGGTCGTAACAGGAGTAGAAGCTAGTGCTTCTTTTTCTTTGTTGAGCTCTTGGTATCCCAAAGTGCCGTTCACAATTTTGAATTCTACACGACGGTTTAAGGCACGACCATCTGGGTTATCCTCGCCATTAGGCTTTTCGTTATCCGCAGCTGGTTCGCCCTCACCCAACGCTTTGGGTTGTAAGCGGCTGGCTTCGATTCCTTTCTTAGCCAAATAGCCAATAGCAGAATCTGCACGTTTGTCCGATAACTTGATGTTGTAATCATCGCTACCTTTTGCATCCGTGTGTCCGCGCACCTCCACGACCATTTCTTTGTTCTCTGTCAAGGTACGATAAACCATGTCTAGCGTATCGGCCGCACCTTGGCGAATATTGGATTTGTTAAAATCAAAATATACATTGTAGAATACAGGTGGAGGGGTCAAGTACATTTTTTGTACATTCCCTAAGTCTTCTTTAGTAACCATACGGGTATCTGCTATAAAACCATCGCGGTTAGCAAATATTTTGTAGTCTTTGCTTCTTGGTACTCCAAAGGCAAATTCACTATCTTTTCCTTCTGCTGCTTTAGTTTCTAATGCACTACCAGTAGCTGCATCGTAAACAACTACTGTAACCCCCTCAAGTGGCTCGTTTGTTCTTTTGTTAAATACTTGAACAATCAAACCTTGCTCTTCTATCATCACCACTTGTTGGATGGTCATTGGTCTAGTAATATCCTGTCCTTCATCTACTAGTGTTTTTTTGCGAACATCTACCGATTCTCTACCGCCTTCTTCACCATCTTTTAGGGCGACTAGGTCGTATTCTTTACCCATTTCACCACTAAAACTGAAATCATTACCAGCAGTATTGGTTTGCTCGTCCACTACTTCGCCAGTAGATTTATCAATCATCTGAACAGTAGCACCGATTAGAGGTTCTCCGCTTTCTTTGTCTGTCACCCCTACTTCAATAACAATATCACAACGCTCAGGCATAATGACTTTGAAAATATCATCACAACAAGTAGAGCTTTCTTTTACAGATTTGGTACCAACGCGATTGGATAACAAGTACGCATAGCAATCGTCATTTCCTTCCTTATTTACAATAAAGTGGAAATCATCTACACTCGTGTTAAAGCCAGGGCCCATATTTTTGATTTCAGCCATAGTACCATCGCTATTGCGTTTTGTTTCAAAAATATCCCATCCCCCATAACCTGGGCGACCATCCGTACTAAAATATAAGCTGTTATTGCGTTCATCAAAGAAAGGTGTTACCTCATCTCCAATAGTATTTACAGTCTCTAAATTCAAAGGTTCTTTGGTTGTACCATCAGCATTCAATTCAGCGTACCAAATATCTGTACCACCTTTGCCGCCTTCCATATCAGAAGTAAACAACAAATAACCTTTACCATCCCAAGTAGCTAATGCAGGCTGCTTACAAGAGTAAGAGCTAGAGTTAAAATCCAACATTTTAGGATTGCTTACCGCACCATCTGAATCATTGTAGTCGGCTACATAAATACGAGCATTATCCAAGGCGTTTCCAACCAATTCTGCGCGTACAAAATAGAATTTTGTACGATCTTGATTGATAACAGGTTGTACAACGTGTGTACCTTCCTTCTCTAATACAGTTGTATTGTATGGCGTTGCTTCTTTCCAACTGGTATCTGAATCTGCTTCAGCCATAAAGATTTTTGCCCGCTCATAATTTCCTTGCTCATCGGCCAAAATTTTCTCCTCTGCATTCAAAGAAGTGTAAAGGATTTTTTGACGACCCATTGGGAATGCTCCACCTTCTGTAGAAGCTGAATTGATGCTTCCAGCATTTCTTATAATCAGCTCTTCTTTTTCTTCCATATTACCTTGAGCCATCTGGGCACCCTCAATTTGGGTACGTGCCATGGCCTTGTAGTAATCTGCTTTGGGAGCGTCATCTGGATAAGCATTTAGGAAGGCTTCAAATTCAGTGATTGCATCAGTATAGTTAGCCATCATTTTCATAGCATTGGCATGTTGGTAACGGCTCAATGGAAAATCGTCTTTTGCATCCATTGCAATGAGTTTTTCATACCATACCGAGGCATTGGGATAATCTCTAAGTGCTTCGTGTGTTGTAGCAATTTTATAAACAAGATTAGGATCATCTGGATTGTCCTCGTGTGCATTCATATACCACTCCAAGGCCGATTCACTATTGTTTTGTTCTCGCTCTCCATCAGCAATACTTTCTTTCATCTCTGGAGTAGGGTTGCTACCGACAGGTTGTGCAAAAGCAGTTTGTGCCAAACACGACAGAACAACTAAGAGAAATAGATTTATTATTTTCATTACTCGAAATAAGTTTAGATTAAGTGTTGGATTGTTAATCTAGTTTGATGTGGTTTTGCCTGGAGGCGATGTTTATTAACATCAAAAACACAACCACCCCATCCCTAGAATATAAATAATAAACAAGGTTAGAAATTAGTCTAGACTAATTTCTAACCTTGTATTGGTAAGGTTGTTAGAAACGAGGACAAACAACCAATGGTGGTGGATCAATAACCTTGTACAACTTGGCAATGTACGATAAACCTAGTTCAAAAGCCATCGCTCTATTGTTGTTGTTATTAAATACACGATAATTTAATCCTTGATTGTTTACATTAATATCATATGCAAATCCAAATTTCAACCCTTTGATATCTAATCCTATACGAGCAATAGCGTCTCCACTAGCACGGTAGCCACCTCCTACATACAAGGTAATATCTTTTAAATCATTGAAGTGAACACCCAATAATAACTGTCCATTCAAGTCATAGGCTCCAACACCAGCAGGAGTGCCTTCTGTGGCCAATAAGTTCTGGAAAAAGAACATAGGCTTCAAGAACACTTTTCCTTGTTTGCTAATCGCTATTTTAAAGTTTAAGTGAGCGATCAATGTCATTGGCAAGCGCGCTTCACCATCTTCATTGGTATTGGGTGTTACAAAACTATAATTAGGATTGGTAAAGTGGTTCAAAGAAGCTCCAGCTTCTAAGCCAAAACGACGACCAGAATGGCTCACCATCAATCCTCCAGAAAAATCAGGCAATGTTTTGGTTAACGAACCACCTATAAAAATAGGATCTAAAGTAGTAGGAGCACCGCCAACCAATTGATCTTCAAATGTAAAATTACCATCTAATCTGCGCTGTAGGATACCGCCTTGTACTGCAAATGAGATGATCGTATTTCCTTTTTGTCCTAAACCTAAATGATAGGCCAATGACAAACTAGCTGCTAAATTGGATAGACTCCCTACTACATCGTAATAAAAAGAGACACCAACACCAGCCCAACTTTTCATTTTCTTTCCTTTCTCTCTAGGAATACCAAAAGGAACATCAATATAAGCCGATGGTGTTTGATAACCAGAAAACTGTCCAGAACTATTGTTCAATGAAGGTGGTTGTGAAATAGATAACCCAGCCCACTGAGTTCTGTAAAGCCCTCCTAATCTAAATGATCCAGTATAATATCCTGTATAAGCAGGATTTAGTTCAAGGGGAGCCATATCAAACATCGAGTAATGGATGTCTTGTGCTTGACTACTGGATGTACAAAAACCTACTATAAATAATAGGCAGAAACTCTTTAAAATTTTCATCATGTAAGAGGAGTTTTAAGTACGAATACCGTAAATGAATTCAATAATGAGATTTATACCGCTATAAATAACCTCGGCGAAATATACAGTTTTTGTAAGCTGAAAGTAAACAAACTTACCTTTTAGTTTTAAAAATCATCTCCAATTAAGTTGTTTTCAGGTCTAAAAGCATTCTTTTTTCTAAAAAAAACTAACCTATTTTGCAGGGCAAATCTTCATTAATAATTCAAAATGCCACTCAAAATAAGGTGTAATTTTAAGCTTTTAGGACTGTATCTTGATTGGGTGGAAGGTGCCTGTATACACTTTGCCAAAGTAAAACTTTGAGCACAAAATAACTAATTTAGAGGACAATACTACATATTGCGTTAAGTAATTCTTAACAAATCATACTGTTTCCTGACTTTAACTATTGAAAGTCTGCTAAAAACAATACATTTCTGTCTTTAAATAACTTTTGTGTAAAAGTAGGTTATATGCAGCCTATTTTTTGCAGAAAAACAACTCTTTTATAGCCTCATTTTTATTTAGTTTATACAGAAAAAAATAAGGTGTACTTATTTGTTTTTTTCAAAAAAAAAGTTTGATTTTAACGGCATTACTTAGGTACAGGACAAAAAATGCGGCAGGAGTTATGCAAGGGCTCTTTTAAGGGCAATGTCTATTTTTATTTAAATGGACTAGTTCACGGTGTTTTTGAGCTAGTTATGAATTTGCTGTTGGCTCGGCTCGCCAAAAATTTGATTGTACTAAACTGTATTACAATCACTTATCCCCTTTTCAGACTACTTATACTAATATATTAAGCGTCAGATAGATCAAATTAGCTGGTGCCGTGCAATGACATCCTACTTAATACAATTTAACAAAATTATGATTCCAATGTATCGTTTGCTTATTTTGCTTTTTTGTTTAGCTTCTACGAGTTGTTTTTTGACTTCGTGTACTACTGATAATCCTTCTGTTTCCAACATAGAGGTGCATCCCTGTGCCCCCAGAACAACATCAGAGATTTATAACAATGCTTCTCTACAAAATTACACGTATAGCCAAGGAAAAATGATGTTCAATCCTCAGAATATACGTTTGGGCGGACAGGTAACACCAATTGCTTCACGCCCAATGACTAGAAGCAACAAAGGCTTGCATCTTCATGTCTCTGTCAACAATCAACAACACCAGTTGAGCAATGAAAATATTTTTGAATATCCTTTGGAAGATGGACAGTATGATTTATTTGCCTTCTTGGCCGATTCTTATTACGAATCCATCAAAACCCCCAATGCTATTATGGGTCGGCAAATCGAGATTCGGAATGGTTTGCTTGCTGGAAGTAGACCTTTTGAACAGATTGCCTTGTTATATAATATTCCAATTGGCACACATGAAATCAATAAATCTGACTCTATTTTACTAGACTTTGTGCTATATGGCACACAATTGGGAGAGCAAGGTAATTATGTAAGTATGGTTATTAATCAACAGGAGGCAATTCAATTAGATAAATGGCAACCTTATTATTTAACAGGATTCACAGAGGGCAGCCATCAAATTACATTAACCTTAAACAATGCAGAAGGCAGGACTATAACACCACCTGTAAGCCATACGTTTACGGTTAAGACAGCTGAAAAATAGTCTTTTGTAACATCAGTATCCCTATTTTCATATTAAACCCTTCAATTTGGTATGATTCTAGCTAATTGGTATGTTTTTACATTACTTCATGAGAACATTGTATCTAATTGATTGTATATATACTACCAATTAAAGATTTGTTAATCTTGTACCCCCAAAACTATTTATAGTTATGACTATCTTTAGAACATTTATAGCTTGTTTACTCTTATTCAGTGCTTTTTCATCCAAAGCCAATTCAATTGAAAACCTTGAGGATTTCTTTGAACAAACGGACAATTTTTTTAAAACGTATGCTGTAGATGGTAATATTAAATATGCACAGCTAAAAATTAATTCCAGCACTCTGCAGCCCTTAGTTGATTTTATTGGAAAGCAAAAAGTAGATCAAGTAGATACTTATCGCCGCAAAGCCTATCTAATCAATTGCTACAACTTGATAGTAATACATGCTGTATTACAAGAATATCCTATAGAACGTGTACAAGACACTGAAAGGTTTTTTAAGCGTGATAAATATCTAATAGGTGGTGCTATGGTGACGTTAGACCACTTGGAGTACAAATTAATTCTCAAAGACTACAAAGATCCTAGATTACATTTTGTCTTGGTTTGTGCGGCCAAAGGCTGTCCTCCTATTCCATCCTATGCTTATACGCCTGGCAATTTGAATGAACAAATGAATACTCAATGTCAATATACCTTAGATGATCCCAACTTCTTAAAGGTGAATTCACAGGAATGCAACATTGAACTCTCTCCTATTTTCAAATGGTACAAGGATGATTTTTTCCCTTCTATTCCTGAATTCATCAATGCACATAGAAGCCAAGCCATTCCTACAGAATGCCCTACTAGTTATTACGATTATGATTGGACACTCAATGCTTGGAAAGAGTCCTAAATTTTTATTGACCCAAATACCTATGAAATTCAACCCATTTTTGTACTCTAAAATTATATGCTCAGGAGCACTGCTGGCTGTTGTATGGACATTAATTGCCTGCCAACCGCCCACAGTGCCCGCTGAGTCCGTATTGTCTAATAATAATATTACCGATACGATTACAAAAGATACCACCCAAAAAGTTGTTCCTACAAGCCTAAAAAAAACAGTAGCAAACAACATGAGTGTGCCGCGTTTGGTGGCGACATCCAATCCATTGCCTACTTTTCCTTGGTTAGCAACGTATGATCCTGCAACCTCTATTCTACAACAAATACCTGTTCCTGCTGGTTACCAACGATTAGAATTGGCCGATAACTCTTTTGGCTATTGGCTTAGACAACTCCCCTTGCACCCCAAGGGAACTGCTGTTTTGCTCTATAATGGCATGACCAAACCCTATCAAGCAGGGGCACATCGAGTGCTTAATATGGATATAGGAAAACGCGATTTGCAACAATGTGCAGATGCCGTAATGCGCCTACGAGCAGAATATTTGTATCAGCAAAAAAATTATGCAGCCATTCACTTTAACTACACCAGTGGTCATACCATTCGCTTCTCGGATTGGAGCAAAGGAAAACGCCCTAGAGTGAGTGGAAGCAACGTCACTTTTTCTGCGCCCAAAGGAACAATCGATACCTCTTATCCACAATTCAAGCGTTATCTCACCAATGTTTACAGTTATGCTGGTACCGCTTCACTAAGCAAAGAACTACAAAAAAAAGCAATAGCTTCTATTGAGCCTGGCGATGTTTTTATACAAGGGGGCTTTCCTGGACATGCAATTTTGGTCATGGATGTTGCTCAACACCCTACTACTGGTGAGCGTCTATTTTTGTTAGCGCAAAGTTATATGCCTGCCCAGAGTATTCATTTGCTGAACAATCCCAACAATGGCACCTTATCGCCTTGGTACAGTAGTAACTTAACAAGCCTATTGGAAACTCCAGAGTGGACATTTAATAAACAAGATTTATGTAGTTTTGAGGACTAATTACAGCTCGTATTTTTCCTTTATTACACTTCCACAATTATTATCTATAGTTGAGTTAAAAGAAAAGATTTAATAGAGAACGCTGTTAAACTCTCTATTTTTTTCTAATTTTAGAAATTCTGTAACAATTACTATTAAAGAGTTAGTAAGGTATGATACCGCTCTTTATAGGTTGTGTTACTCCCCTATTTCTATCATTCTTTCAACCATTGCTTCGTGACAAAAGCCACATGTAATTGATTATCAAAAGAGTGTAAAACTATTGCACGGTGACCGACTGATAATTGCCCATGTATTAAAAATAAAAACCACACGAAGTATTATCAACTATACTTATGTCTAAAAACATTTACCAATACTTTTTGTGTTGTTGTCTGTTCACGTGGCTCTGTATCAACCAAGCTTGGGCGCAAGCACGCGTTCAAGTACGTGTTTTGTCTATAGAGGCTGTTAATAATGAAGATTGTGATAATTTTCCTTTTGGAAGCAGTGACTTCATGTGGGAATTTGTAGCAACAGACAACACCTTATCACTTACCAATAATAACCCCGTCATTGTTGGAGGTTCAATCGGCGGATTGTTTGGTGGATTTGCCAATCCTGTTGCCAATATTGCGTTGGTTGGGGGCAATAATGGCCCTTTTACTAGAACAGCCCCCGATAACAATGTATTTAATCCAGGCAATGGTCTTTTCTTTGACCACGAATATGTGTGTGCCAGTGATATTCCAACGGCTATTAATTTAGATTGGGCGGCGTATGAAGCCGATGAGCCTTTGTTTGGTTCTTCCTTCACGGTTTTTGGTAGACAGGGTTCTACAGGCATTAGAAACGATGTTTTGTCTGTCCCTGCTTCTGGAACCAGTGCACCTCAAACCTTGACCGCGTCTGGTTCTGGAGGTGGTTGTAACCAAACGTATAGAATCACTTTGGAAGTAGAAGTTACGCCCATAGTCGTAACCCCCATAGAACCACTTGTTTGTGATGCCTTGCCCTTGGCCGTAGGTGGCCCATTACAGCAATTTGGATGGTGTGGAAATTATCCCTTAGAACCTGGAGAACCGCGCGAAGGTGATTTCACCAATCATGGTTCGGGTTGGTTTTACTTTGTAGCACCTACCAGTGGGCAAGTTAGAATTGAAACGGATCTAAACGAAACAGATTTTGGAACTGATTTAATTCTGTATCATGCAGCTGATGGTATTGGTTGTAATCATGGGTTTAACAATTGGGTGAGTTTTCCTATTGCCCTCAACCCCATCAAATCAAAATTTGATTATTTCTCCTATCAAGGGGTTTCAAGAGATGATGTTATTTTTACCGCAGGCAAGGCTACCGCACATTTCTCTACTATTGGCAATGCCTTTCCAGGTACACCAGATGGCCATGCCCTTATTGCTGGAGAAGTTTATTATATACAAATTACAACAGACGACAGCAACGAACGTGGTTATGTCAGTTTGCGTATTGATGATTTGGGTGGCAATCCTTATCTTCCTCATGATATTCCTTGTCAGGGAACAGATATTACTGCCGATGCACAATCTACTAATATACGTACAGAAGCAAATGGACAGCCGTTCTCTACTCAACTTTCTAGAGGGACCTTCTTTGGAGGAAGTAGAACCAGTGACGAAGAAATTGGAGCACCTTACAATGGTACAGATGCTGATAGATTCAAAGCTTATGACTATGTTCCCGCAACAAGTAATTCGCTAAACGGAAGTATGTGGATACAGTTTACGGCTGCCGAAAGTGGCCGAATTTATTTTGAGGCTGATCTAGATAATGCCTTATTTAATGAGGTAGAAAATACTGCATTGTACGCTCCAGATTCACGCTTTGCGCCAGGGCTTCCAAGTGATTTATTCTGTTCTAACATCAATCAAATTGCAGATGCAGATGGTGGAGGACTTGGTAGTGGTGCCAACAATACAGCAATTATATTAGAACGCTGTTTGGAACCAGGTTACACCTATTATGGTATGGTCGATCCTTCCTCTACAACTACTGCCGACGAGGCCGAAGTTTGGGTCTATGATCCTAGTGTTTCTGACCCTGCCAACAACCCTCCGCCTAATGATATTTTATGCTTGGCCTTGTCCGATACTTTATTTAGAGTACCTGTCAAACCTGCCAATCAAACTATTCCATTTTCGGCCGTAGCAGGAGACAATACCAATGCTTGTATTGAAACCTTGGCAGGAGAGCCTGTATCCAGTGCTTTGGCCGCCAATAGAGCCGATCAAACCGTTTGGCATTACTTTGAAGTGCCTCCTTCTGGAGTCATTGAGGTCAAACTTCGTGCGTACATTGGTTTGGATTCTCTAAATTATGCCATTTATCCCCTGTTTCAAGATTCACTTTGTTATGGAGGCTTGCAACCTGCAACGTACACCTTGGATGGTACACAAAATACATCTTCTATACAACCTATTTTCAGCGGAACAACTGGTTTTAATGGCGATATTTTTAGTATTTGCTGTTTAGAGCCTGGAACAATCTATGCGATTCAACTCGATGGTAGTAGTCCTGGAGATCAAGGCCAGTACATTATTGAGTATATCAATGAGATTGAAGTATATGCAGGGGATGCCCAATACAGTGTTAATAATGACACCTTCAATTTTATGTCCGTAGATACTGGTTATGTCTGTTATAGTGATACCCTTTATCCTAGTGTCATGTTGGATCCTTTGGGCAATTCTACTACTAATATTGCAGGTTGTTTGGACATTGGATTTGTAGTACAAGACAGCGTGAATATTCCAGATTCTATTATCAATGGTAATTTCACCTTTATAGATTCTGTTTACACCCGTCCACGTTACTGGGTAAATGATGGCAACAACCCGATTTCGCTCAACCAAGTACATTATGTAAGCCCAATGGCTGATAGTACAACAGGCTGGGGCACCCTGCTCTGCCCAAGTGCTAGTGCCGAAAATGGTGCTGCTTTTGTTTTCTTATCCGAAATCATCATTGCCGATAGCTATAATTCCAACAATTGTATTATTGATTTCTCTATTACAGGAGGATTACCTAGTTACAATGGTAGCCTGTATGATTATGTTATGACAGATGCTGCTGGCGACACGGTACTGATGGGTCAAGTGGCTGCTGGGGTTAATATTAGTTATGCGATTGCCGCTGCTGGTGTATTTACGATTACGGTCGTAGATGGTGCGGGTTGTGGTCAAACAGTTGTCATCAATGCAACCCCTTGTTTGGATCCTTGTATTAACAATCCTGTTTTCTTTACACCCGACCCAGCCGATAGCTCTGTTTATACTTGTTATCCTGGGGGAGATTCTGCTTTGGTAACGCTATCGCTTAATGGAGGCGCGCCTTCCACTACAACAGGCCAAAATTACACGGCTATAGTCAGTGGTTCTAATACGCCAAATGGCAATGGAAGCTACACAGTAGCAGGGGCAGGAACACCCACCCCTACTAGTTTTAGCTTTAGTGTATTGGATGGAGATACATGGACGGTAATTTTATCCGATAGCAATGGTTGTTTGGATACCCTTTCGGGTCAATTTGATTACAATCTGATTAATTGTCCTGATTATTGTGTCTTAAATCCTATTACCAGCAGTTTTGCATACAGTTGTAACAGCGATGGAACGGCATTAGTACAAGTAATCATCAATGGCGGCCAGCCTAGTATTGATGGCACCAACTACTTGGTAGATGCCTTGGGTTCTACCGTTGTTGGTCAAACCTTCCAAAATGTTCCTGTTGCAGGTACTATTGGTGGTGCTTCCAACTTCTCCTTCTTGGTTAATGATGGTGATGTATGGAATGTGGTTATTTTTGATACTAATAATTGTAATGATACACTGACAGACGGATATACCTTTGATACCTCCAATTGCCCCATTTGTATGATGATGCCAGTTGAGCTGTTCCCCAATCCTGTGGACAGTACTATTTACAACTGCAATCCAGATGGAACAGCACGCGTTACCTTGTTCTTAACAGGTGGTGCCCCCAGCATTAATACCAGCTTATATACGGTTACAACTAGTGGCTCTAGCATAGCTGGTCAAAATGGTACAACTACCCAAGATGTTGGATTGTATAGTTTTGATGTGGCTGATGGAGATAGCTGGTCTATTATTGCTACCGATGATAATGGCTGCTCGGATACCTTATCTGGCACCTTTCTTTACAATAGTTTAGGGCTGGATGTCAATGCCCTACCCTATGTTTGTAATCCTAACCAAACGGCTGTTGTTACCTTACAACTGAGTGGTGGACTACCTTCTGTAGATGGTTCCAATTACTTAGTAACTATTGTAGGAACAACAGGCGGCGGCAATTCAGGTTATCAAGTACCTGTTCCTGGTACTATAGGAGATACAAGTACGTATAACTTTATTGTGCAAAATGGCGATAACTGGTTGGCTGTAGTTACAGATAACAGTAGATGTGCGATCATTGATAGTATTAGAGGAACCTTTAATTGGAATCCTGCCAACTGTGGTAATTTATGTTCAAATGCTGCCTATACGGTGATTACAGTAGAAGGCTTAGGAGGTTCTATTGCTTATGATTGTGATACTAGTGGCAATGCCCAAACAACCTTATCTATCTTGGGTGGATTACCTGATTTGACATCAGGAACTAGCGATTATACGGCACTCATTACAATTAATGGGAGTAGTACAACACGAATTGTACAAGGTACAGGAGCTGGTGCTTCGCTCACCCTTGATCTAAATCCGAATGATAATTGGTCTGTAACCATCTTTGATGACTTGGGCTGTGATTCTGCTACTATTGGCGATATCTTCGTTGGCGTACAAGCTATAGTAAATGTTACAACACCTCCCAATATGTTGGTTGGCCAAATAGCAACACTAGATGGCTCTAATAGTATAGGTAATATTAATAGATACCTATGGATTCCTGCGGTGGGTGTAGATGATCCTAGTGCTCCAATAACAACGGTACTACCGCTCAATAGTAGCTATTATACACTTGAAGTATCAGATACTACAGGTTGTAGAGATACCGCTTCTGTTTGGGTAGAAGTAGGTGATTGTGTCCCTAGCTTCTCTGGCTTTACCCCCAATGGTGATGGAGTCAACGATTTGTGGGAAATTCCTTGTTTGAATCTTTTTGCCAACCGTGTCCAAGTATTCAACCGATGGGGACAATTGGTTTTTGAGGCCGAAAACTATGACGGTACCTGGAATGGCACCAATATGGGGCAAGATCTACCCGATGCGACCTATTATTATATTATTGTGGTAGATGATCCATTGCTGGAAAATCCAACTATCTATAAAGGTAATGTAACTATTATTCGATGATTTTGAGGAACATCGGTTGCTCTATCCAATGGAGCAACCGATCTCCTTTCTAAAATAAACTATTATGAAACAACTTTTTTTACTTTTTACAGGAGTATTGTTAAGCTGCCAACTTACGTTTGCCCAGCAGGATCCGTTGTTTGCACAGTATAATAGCAATGCATTCTTAATTAATCCAGCAATAGCAGGCTCTAAAGGAAATCACTCATTCAATCTATTTCATCGTTGGCAATGGGTTAGTTTTCCTGGTGCTCCACAAACCTTTGGACTAACTTATCAGGGTTTAATCAAAGATTTGCATGGTATAGGTGCCTTGATCTTTGGGGATATTACAGGGCCAAGTGCTCGTTGGGGAGGAAAATTATCGTATGCTTTTCACATTCCATTAGCCAATCGCAAAATGCGCCTCTCCATTGGTTTGGCTGGACGAGTGGCCTACAATACTATTCGTACCGATCAAATCCACCTTATCAATCCTACCGATCAAGCAGTAGTTAATGCCGACCGAGGTGTAGCTAGTGCAGATGCAGAATTTGGCATCTCGTTTTATACCAAAAAATTGCGCGTAGGCTTTTCGGCTCCCAATTTGATACAAACGCGAATTGATTATGGGGAGTTAACACAAGGGCGTTCTATTGTAGGGCTTGGGTATCGCCATTATTTCTTAATGGGTTCTTACAAAATTTCTATTGCCAAGGATAAAATGATCTTAGAACCTTCGGTAATGGTCAAATATGTTCAAGGGAATCTACCACAAGTAGATGGTGGGCTTACCTTGCATTTGTTAAAAAATCAACTTGCCTTTGGATTATTTTATCGCTCCCCTGCTTTCTTATCTTTTCAATCAAGACTTTTATTCGATAATAAAATTCCTGTCTTAATTGGTTTTGATATTGCTCTCAATAATTTTCAACAACACAGCGTGGGTTCTACAGAACTTATGCTAGGATATGAAACACCTAGAATGGATTTGTTTGGAGAATATATAGAACCTTCTGAAAATGAGACGGTTCCTTCTGGAAATCTTTAACATAATAAGCTCTCTTTTATGAAAAATCATAAAAGAGAGCTTTTCCCAAATAAAGAACCCATTTGTGATTGAGAATTCAAAAGCGGCAAACCATTTTAAATTATATTTTTTGCCTACAAAGCTTTACTTTTTATTCCAAATACCCTATCTTTGTTTCAACAACAAGATTTGAAACCTTCAAGTAGTTCTAAACCTATTTGTATGTGTCCTCTTATATTCAGAGGCTTTTTTTATTTAATAGCCCCGTTCCAAACTCCACCTAAACATTTTCTACTGTTCTGCCCCTAACAAGTTAGTGTTCGTTAGCCTTAACTTACTTTGTGTTACTTTGGCTCTGCAGAATCCCTAATTGTTGTATTTTTTACATTGAGAATAGTCTACATGAAACACTTACTCGAAATTTCCAAAATTGTTACCAAAAAGAAGGTCAAAAAGATAGAAATTTTTGATGACAATTCCCTTAAACAAAAAAGCTCAAGATTCAATGATTTCTATGAGTTATTAATGAACGGCACGATACAGACCGACCAAGAAGCCGCTCAAATCCTTTATGACGGCCGTCCCACAGATGATAAATATCGCCAATTAAAATCGCGCTTTAAGAAACGTCTACTTAATACACTTTTCTTTTTAGATGTCAACCAGTCTGCTACATCCAATTATAATCGTGCGTATTATAGTTGTCATAGAGATTGGACACTGATTAAGATTCTTTTGTCCAATAAAGCAAATGATACTGGTGCCCAGCTCGCTCGCAACATTTTGACAATAGCACTCAAATTCAATTTCTCTGATATTATTGTAAATGCAGCTCGTATACTTCGCCAGCACGCTTCTGATACAAGCAATGAACATGCTTATCATGAATACAACGAGATTTGCAAGAAGCACAATATAGTTCTCAATGCCGAAATTGAAGTAGAAGAGCACGCACAATTTATTGGTATTTGGCATGACCTTCCAATGCACAAATTGGATCGTTACATAGCTGCTATAGAAGAACGCTGTACAGATATTAGCCAAATATACAAACAATACAATTCTCCTGTCATTTTTTATAATTATTTTTTAGCTCATACGTTCTACCACGAAGCGCTAAAGAATTATGAATATGTCTATGAGCTTTGTTTAAAAGCCGAAGAGCATATTGAGCAACATCCTCACTTCTATCGCGCTGATCAGATGGCACAATTGGCGTGTAAAAAACTCTTAGCACTCTTGCATTTAGGGCGTTTTGAAGAGGGATATGTACAAGCAGAGCGTTATGCGAATGTATTTGACAGACACACGGCTTGGTTGCCTATTTTGGAGGTGTATCTGCTTCTGGCACTGCATGGCAAAGCTTATGACAAGGCACACGAAACATTTAATAGAGTTTACACTGATAAACGCTTCAAGAATTTAGATGAAATTGATGCCGTTAAGTGGAATACCTTTGAAACCTATCTGTGCTTCTTACGTTGGTTAGAAGTCGATAATGATGAAGACAAACCTAAACGTTATAAGCAGTTTAGAGTTAAACGCTTTTTGGAAGAACCTATCATTTTCCCAAAACAACAACGCATATTCACAATTACCTCTGTCATTGCTCAAATCTTATTCTTGTTGGAGCAAAAACAATGGGGAGAAGCGTTTGAACGAGTAGAACGCTTACGCGATTATTCCGCTCGTTTGCTCAAACCTGAAGAGTACTACCGTATTTTGCAGTTCTGCCGCCTATTACAACAGTTGGCAAAAGCGCATTTTGATTATGATAAAATCGGGGTACACCTTAAGTATCTAGAGCGTCTCGAAACAGAATCGATGCACTATAGAGGGGGAATCAATGAATTGGAAATTATTCCTTATCAACATCTTTGGGATATCGTACTCCGATTGTCTAGACAACAAGTTGCGGAACAATAATATTCATAATTTTTTGAATCGACTTTTGTATGCCTTTATTACCATCTGTTTCACAAGAAAGTATTCGTTTGTGGGCTTATGATTTAGAATGCTACTTTCAGTCTACCAACGATGGTGAAATCCTTCAAGCATTAGAATGGTTGCCGTTGTTGTTGGAGTTAGCTGCTGATGCCAACTGCCCCAAACAACAACAAATCGAACATATAATTGAAGCGTTTGTACAGAATGCTTTTTTGAAAAAAGAAGCGGCTACCTTAGAAGGTATTCAAGCAATTTTATCCCAACAACAAGCCTTATTAAAAAGCCAGTGGTTGATATTGATGATGGTAAGTTTTAATTACATTTACAGCATCCTAAAACAACCACAGCGTATTACAGAAGCTGCTTGTGATAAAATTGCCAAGGAATTACTACAAGGTTCAAACAACAATAAATCATTTGTAAAAGAAGAACCATTGCAAGATGGAACGGCTGTCTATGCTACTGCCCTAGAAAAACTTAAGCAATATTTGTACATAAGCCCAGAAACAGGCCTGTGGAAAACCTCTAAATATTTGCGTTGGAAGACTTTTTTGGATGATACCAAATCCTAAATCAACCTCCATCAGTGTTTTAATGCCTGTCCGCAATGCACTCCCCTATTTACAAGATTGTTTAGATTCTATATTAAAACAAGATTGTAAAGACTGGGAGCTAATTGCCATAAATGACCATTCAACAGATAATAGTGCTGCTGTATTATACAACTATGCTCAAAAAGATGCTCGTATAAAGGTTTTCAACAACACAGGCAAAGGCATTATTGAGGCACTCCGTCTGGCCTATCAGCATTCAACAGGTAATTTTATTACTAGAATGGATGCTGACGATTGGATGCCCACTAATAAATTATCGCATCTGCGTACACAATTGCTAAATGCTGGACAGGGGCATGTAGCAACAGGCTTGGTGCATTACTTTAGTGCACACCCTCTAGGAGAAGGCTATAAACGCTATGCCGCTTGGCTCAATCAACTGACAAGAATAGGAAGCAACTTTGAGGCACTTTACAAAGAATGTGTTGTTCCCTCTCCATGTTGGATGGTCGATCGAGAGGATTTGGAACGCTGTCAAGCATTTCACCCCAATCGCTACCCCGAAGATTATGATTTGTGTTTCCGATTTTATGAAGCAGGGCTACAGTGTTTGCCTTGTCAGACCGTGCTCCACCACTGGCGTGATTCCTCTGGGCGTACCTCTCGGCACGATCCCAATTATGCCAACAACAACTTCTTACCGCTCAAAGTGCATTATTTTTCGCGCTTGCATTATGATAAGCAGCGCCCTTTGGTGCTTTGGGGGGCTGGCAAAAAGGGCAAAGCAGTAGCTCGATTGCTGCAAGCTGCCACGATTCCCTTCCATTGGGTTTGCAACAATCCCAAAAAAATTGGACATTATATTTATGACCAAATCCTCTACCCTACCACCTTTGTACAACAACTTGAACACCCTCAATTGTTGTTACTGGTGGCTGAACCTGCTGCTCAGATTGCGCTAAAAACACAATTTCGTGCACAACAACAACAACCCTTGGTAGATTTCTTTTTCTTTTGTTAATTCCTGAATTTTCAAATTATCCCTTTTGTACGCCTACTTCAAAGGAATCTTTTTACTTTTGTAGCCAATCAATCACTTTCCCTTCATATTATATTTCACAACGCTGTTCTATGTCTACTCCTAAAATTACGATTGCTGTTGATGGTTTTGCTGCTTGTGGCAAAAGTACACTTGCCAAAGCACTTGCCACAGCACTCAATTATGGCTATGTTGATTCTGGTGCCATGTATCGTGCTGTAACACTTTATTTTTTGGATAACAATATTAATTTAGATGATGCAACCGCTATAGCCAAAGCTTTGGAATCCATTCGCATACATTTTGGTATGGTAGAGGGTATGAATCATACTTTTTTGAACGATAAAAATGTGGAAAAAGAGATCCGAAGTATGCGCGTATCTAAAATGGTCAGCCCTGTTGCTACTATTTCGGCCGTTCGCCGCAAAATGGTTGCCCTTCAACAACGTTTGGGAGCAGAAGGGGGCATTGCTATGGATGGTCGCGATATTGGCACCGTAGTATTCAAAGATGCCGAACTCAAATTATTTCTTACGGCTTCTATTGAGGAACGTACGCGCCGTCGTCTAAGTGAATGGGCCAGCAAAGGGGTAACAGATATTTCGTCCGATCAAGTACAAGAAAATTTGTTGAGCCGTGACCATATTGATTCTACGCGCGAAGATAGTCCATTGCAGCAAGCTGAAGATGCTATAGAAATTGATAACAGCCTGCTCACGCCCGAAGAACAGTTGAATTATACCATACAGCTTGCCAAAGAGGCCATAAAAGAGAAAGCAGCTAAAATGGTGCAATCTTAAGTAGTCTTACCTATCACCAAATAAAATAAACTCAAAGGTATATCAGTCCGACTGCTATACCCAAAATCGCTATACCCATCATCCATTAAAAAAATAACTACCTATTGGCAAGTAGAACCATTAATCCTCAAAAATATGCGTTGCATCCCCATCTAAACTAGTTGTATTATTTTCTTGCCAATATTTTTCTATTTTTTTCTTGCCTTGTTTTCTCGACCACTCGCGAAGAATCGTACGCTCTTCTTCGTATGTCATAATAGGCACGGCATAACCACAGGAAGTTTGCACCAAATCAATATCTAAAGTAATGATTTGACGAGCACCA
>JBGCDW010000172.1:0-17103 GCA_045105775.1 Aureispira sp. | reverse complement strand
TCCGAACAAAGAAGTAAAGTCCTTCAGCGCCGATGGTACTGCCAATAGGTGGGAGAGTAGGTCACTGTCCTCTTTTTTTTTTTCTTCTAAGGAAGAAATAGAAAAAAGCACGCATCAATTTTATAATTGATGCGTGCTTTTTCTATTTATAGAATGAGCTATAAAAATACCAAACCACAAATGGCATCCCTATCCCCACACAAAACAAAAAAAAACCAACAATCTTAGATTGTTGGTTTCCTTCATTCGTGGAGCTGGAGAGATTCGAACTCTCGTCCAGTCAAAGCATCCATAAGCTTTCTACATGTTTAGTCAGCAATCGGATTTCGAGGCGTTACAGGTCTGCTGACACACGCATAACGACTCTATCCTCTTCTTCATTCGCCAGACAATACGGAGAAACGCTTGCCGAACTAACCTAAAAGTTGATGATGTGGGTGACGCTGTGTATTAGGTATCAAGCGCCAGCCACAATGGTGTCTAATTATTTATAATTAGGCAGCCATAGCATAACTGTTGTTATTGCCATTTCAAAGTTGTTATGTATTATGATTTGCGAGATAAACACACCTGTCTCGACATGCTTACTTACAGAACATTCTATGCTGTCAATTCCAGTCAGCCCCATGTTGGTAAGTATAGTGCCCCTAATCTTGTATTTAGAGTAGCACAAAGGTATAACTAATTCGATAAGATAAAAGTTTCCTAAAGTTTATTTTTTTGAAAAAATGCTGCCAATTGTTGTTGAAAAGTTGAATATTAGTTACCTATAGGCAACTAAACACCCATGACATAACATGTTATAATAACATTACCTAAAAAAACAAGAAGAGTATGAAAATAGGAATCATTAGAGAAGGCAAAGTACCGCCAGATGCGCGTGTGCTGTTTACACCAGAACAATGTGTGGTTTTGCAAGAGCAATATGAACTAGAGTTGGTGGTACAACCCTCCAAGGGACGTTGTATTCCTGACCACAAATACGAAAATGCAGGCGTAAAGCTGCAAGAAGATTTGAGCGATTGTGATGTGTTGATGGGGATTAAAGAAGTACCTAAGGAGCAATTGATTCCCCATAAAACCTACTTCTTCTTTTCTCATACCATCAAGAAGCAGTCGTACAACCGTACGTTGTTGCAAGAAATTCTTAAGCAAAACATCACCTTAATGGATTATGAGGTGTTGACCAACACCAAAAAGCAGCGTGTCATTGCTTTTGGACGCTTTGCTGGAATTGTAGGGGCGCACAATGGTATGATGACTTACGGCAATCGTACAGGAGCGTATGAATTGGAGCAAATGCACCAGTATGATGATTATGCCGCTGCTATTGCTTACTACAAATCACTTAGATTTCCAGCCATGAAAATTGTAGTAACAGGTACAGGACGTGTAGCCAATGGGGCAGTAGAGGTGTTGGAGCACATGAATATTCGTCGAGTAACCCCTCAGGAATTCTTAACCAATACTTATGAGGAGGCCGTGTATACCCAATTGGATTGCAAGGATTATGCAGCTCCCAAGGAAGAGGGCAAAGCATTTGAATTGGCCGAATTTTTTGAACATCCAGCACGTTTCAAATCTATTTTTGAACCATATACCAAGGTGGCAGATGTGATGGTGAATGGTATTTATTGGGCCAATGAAGCCCCCGCCTTTTTCAGCGTAGAGGACATGCAGCAAGAGGATTTTAGCATTCAAGTGATTGCAGATGTTACTTGCGATATTGCACCAGTAGCCTCTATTCCATCTACTTTGTATGCCACTACTATTGATAATCCTGTGTTTGGTTATGATCCAGCCTCTAAGGCGGCTGTAGCCCCTTATCAATCACACACTGTAGATATGATGACGATTGATAATTTGCCCAACGAACTGCCCAAGGATGCGTCTAAATCGTTTGGAGAGCAATTTACAGCGCATGTAATTGAAGAATTACTAGGGCTCAAAGATACAGGAATGTTGGAGCGAGCAACCATTGCTAAAGATGGGGCATTGGGTTCTCATTTTCAGTATTTGCAAGATTATGTTGACGGAGAGTAAATAGGTAGTAGGGCGCAAGAACCATTGTGCCCTACATCTATTACAAGTATCATCAAAAAATAACCAAACAAACATGCAGCAAGGTTGGACAATTTACGGGCGGATCATTATAGGGTTTATAGGCTTTTATTTTTTTGTGATGGCTTTGATTGGTGCGAAATCCTTCTTGATACCTTTTACCATGGCTATTTTGTTGGCTTTGGTGATGTTGCCTTTGGCTAAAAAACTAGAAAAAAAAAGACTACAAAGAGGACTAGCGGCCTTTATCAGCACCTTTGTTATTTTTGGTATTTCTGTTGGTTTTGCTTCATTAATGGCTTACCAATCTAAGGTTTTGGTAGATAAATGGCCTGTTATCAAGGAAAATATGCAGCCCAAAGTATTGCAATTGCGTCAGTTTTTGGCAGAACACACACCTTTGAGTGAGGGCGATATGACTCCATCATTTGATAGTATGATGAGTGCTGAATTCAACCCAGGGGCTATGGTAGCCAGTTGGGTAGGTTCTATTAGTGGCTTTCTGGGCAATTGGCTGTTGGTAATGATTTATGTGTTCTTTTTGTTGAATTATCGGGCGCGTTTTAGAACCTTTGTTTTGCGTATTTTTTCTAGAGAAAAGCATGAAAATTTACGCTACACTATAGCCACCTCTGCCAATATTGCCCCTCAATATTTGACAGGTATTCTAACCTTGATGGGGGCATTATCCGTCTTTTATAGTATTGGTTTGGGTATTTCGGGCGTAGATAATTTTATTTTAATTAGCGTAGTGGCTGCCTTATTGACTCTCATTCCTTTTATTGGCAATGTACTTGGGTTCACCTTGGCAATGGTGTTT
Source organism: Aureispira sp. (assembly GCA_045105775.1). Classification (GTDB taxonomy): domain Bacteria; phylum Bacteroidota; class Bacteroidia; order Chitinophagales; family Saprospiraceae; genus Aureispira. The sequence goes on along the minus strand of JBGCDW010000172.1, from coordinate 14,222 downwards.
GGTTATCTGACTTCTGGCGATACTTTTGTGCTGATTGGTATCATGTTCACTTTTGGAGTAGGGCAATTTGTTGAAAGCTATATTTTGCAGCCTTTTGTAGTGGGTGACCGTGTCAAGGTACATCCCTTTTTTACAATTTTGGTGGTCATTTTGGGCAATGCCATTTGGGGGATAACAGGAGCTGTTTTGGCAGTCCCTATTTTTGGTATAATGACCGTACTTTTGCTCAATATTCCTGCTTTACGCCCATTGGGGTTGCTATTCAGTACTTGCGAATTGACCGTAGATTATGGCGAAGAAGAACAAACGGAACAGCCCCCCAATGAGGACGAAGACCTAGCTGGACTCAGCCATAGCAATGAGTAAGGTTTCTAATTTTTTGCGCATTCTATAGCCAGAACAAGAGTAATTATTGACCAATATACTAAAGGATAAGAATTGACCACTTTTGGTAGTCACATAGCCTGTATAGCTTCTAATTCTGTTCATGGAGCCACTCTTGGCGCGTACATTATTCTCTGCTGAAGAATTGCGGCCCACATTTCTCAAGGTGCCTGTACGCCCCGCTATAGCCAATTGATTGTAAAAATCCCCAAAGCTGCTCTTATCCAAGTACATTTTGCGCATAATGGATGCAAAAGTTCTGGCACTCACCCCATTTCTGGCCGACAAACCACAACCATCTTTCATAAAAAAACCACTCAAATCCACTCCACGAGCACGCCACAAATCCATGACTACAGCAATACCATTTTCGGTAGTGCCTGCGCCTTTTACTTTTGCTCCCATTGCTTTGAGCAATGCTTCGCAATACATGTTGCGGCTATCTTCATTGGTGTGTTTGCAAATCACATGCAGTTTTGGAGAGCGATGGGTCAATAAGACCTTGCGCGATTCTTGGCGTTTAAATTGGCGTTGTGTAGTAGGGGCTTTGCTTACGGCAATGCCTTGGTTGCTTAGGGCTGTACGCAAATCATGGGCACACAAAAGGCTAGGATCTGGTGTGGCTCCTTTGATGTCAAATAAGCCACTGCCTTTGGGAATCGTACCGCGAATGATGGCTTGTTGCCCAAAAGGTGCCGAAAAAACATAGGCATTATCGCCAGTACGGCTGCCCGCTTGTGTGACACGATTGTCAATTTCTAACCCTGGAATGATAGGATCAGTATGGTCAATTTTGGGGATTGCCCCAAAGGTATTGGTTCTACTAAAATAAATGTAGTAGAGATTATCATAATAATTGAGACCTGTCACACCAGCTCCATAGTGGTTGCCCACATCGCCCCATTGCCAAGTTGATACAACTACCTGATCTTCAAAAAAACTCCCATCACCAATAACAGCCCCTTCAATTTGTTGAATGCCTGCTTTTTGTACAGCCGCAACCAGTTTATTCATCAATACAGTTCTGTCGGGTACGCCTTCCATGAGTGGAGATGCCAAGGAAGGATCGCCTGTACCACGCAGATACAAATTGCCTTTTAATACGCCTCCACTAATGCTACCACTGTATTCCAAATACGTATTAAAGGTATAATTGGGCCCTAAGGTAGCTAGAGCTGCCCCTGTGGTAATTACCTTCATAGAGGAAGCAGGCGCGAGGGATTTATCGGCATTCCGTTGAGCGTAAATGGTATTGTTATTAACATTAATAGCACAAAAACTAATTGAAGCATGTTTCAATTCGGGGTCTTGCTCCAAACTGGTGAGGGCTGCTTCTAGTTTGCTTTGGGCAGTTGCATGGATAAGATTAGCCATTAAGAATAAACAGAGTAAGCGGGAATGCCACATAAGGTATAATTTTTTATAAGAGAGGTGAGCAATGGGAGCAAAGAGGAAAGGTAAAATTTCCTAGCCAAAGCACCAAAAACTTGTTGTGCTGTATCCAAAAAATGGGATTAAATTTTAGAAACAAGTCAATTTTTTGCAAGCTAAAATTTTTATGTTGTTACAAAAATTCTATCTTAGAATATGATTCAACCAAAACATAGCACTATTAATAACTTTTTTATAGCAGATAATGCTCGTAAAAAGGCCGTATTGTGGGGAACTACCAAGAAACAGAAATGTTATGGGGCATCTCGTTATTGGACAATCATCTAGCAAAAAATAAACATAGATATACTATACTACAAGCGATTGATCCAATAGGATTAGTCGCTTTTTTTATTATAACAATTGAACTTCTTTACTTCAAATCAAAATCAATCATGCTTTTTAACAGAGAAACAGAACAATTTGAAATTGGAGGGCAAAATGCAGTTGCCCTAGCTGAAACTTATGGAACTCCTTTATTTGTGTACGATGCGGCCAAGATTCAACAGCAGTACCAATCCATGACACAAGCTTTGCGAGGTGTTTCTAAGGTCAAGATTCACTATGCTTGCAAGGCATTGACCAATATCAGTATTTTGCGCTTGCTCAAGCAGTTGGGAGCGGGCCTAGATGCTGTTTCTTATCAGGAAATTTTGTTGGGTTTAGAGGCTGGGTTTACGCCTGAGGAAATCATGTACACCCCAAATTCTGTTTCTATTGAGGAATTAGAAGCCGCGATTCGTTTAGGCGTTCAGGTGAATATTGATAACATTGAAACCTTGGAATACATGGGGCTACAGCATCCCGAAAAGGCTTTTTGTGTGCGCATCAATCCACATATTATGGCAGGAGGAAACAGCAATATTTCGGTAGGGCACATTGATTCTAAGTTTGGTATTTCCATTCATCAAATGCCATTGGTGCATCGTTTGGTGAAAACCTTAAACATGAACATTGAAGGTGTACACATGCACACTGGGTCCGATATTTTGGATGTAGAGGTGTTTGCACATGCTGCTGAATTGTTATTTGGGGTAGCGCGCGAGTTTGACGATTTGAAGTTTATTGATTTTGGTTCTGGATTTAAAGTAAAATACAAAGCCCATGATATAGCTACAGATATGGAGCAATTTGGAGCCATGATTACAGAGCAGTTTAATAACTTTTGTGAGGAGACAGGGAAGGATTTGACCTTGGTCTTTGAACCTGGTAAATACTTGGTGAGTGAGGCAGGCACTTTTTTGGCTCAAACCAATGTGGTAAAGCAGACGACTTCTACGGTTTTTGCAGGATTGGATACTGGATTTAATCATTTGATACGCCCTATGTTTTATGGAGCACACCACGATATTGTCAATGTTTCTAATCCTTTGGGCAAACCAAAAATCTACACAGTAGTGGGCTATATTTGCGAGACAGACACCTTTGGTTGGAATCGTAGAATTAATAAAATTAAAGCAGGGGATGTTTTGGCCTTTAAGAATGCAGGAGCGTATTGTTTTTCTATGGCCTCCAATTATAACAGCCGATATCGTCCTGCTGAAGTATTGATCTATCAAGGACAGCCCCATTTAATTCGCGCCAGAGAAACCTTTGAAGATTTATTGAGAAATCAACCTGATCCTACTTTGGAACCTAATACTTCTTTGGAAGAGGTCGTGGAATAAATTGGGGCTAGAGTTATCAGGACCTTTGGAGGTTTCTGATAACTCACCCACTTATAAGAAAGTAGTAGGTTTCTAATTTTTAAGTAAAGCTTTATTCCCTAATAACCTTCACAAACATCCGAATATCTTCTTGAGGACGGGCATAGGCATCTGTAGCTTGAGCTGAAATACTGTCAATGATTTCAAATCCTTCATATACACGCCCAAAAACGGTGTACTCCATATCCAATTGAGGGGCTCCACCTAATTTGTAATACAGTTTTCTTTGTTCTTCTGTATAGACAATATCGTATTCTCGTTCATTCTTATCCAACTGAATAGGAGCCACAGAACTGCCTTGCACAATGTAAAACTGACTGCCCGAAGACACTTTCTCTGGATTCATTTCATCGGGTGCGCGTGCTGCTGCCAAAGCCCCCTTGATGTGGTAGTAATGTTGTCCAATTTCGGCAGGTTGTTCATTGCCCGTACTGCCATTGCCCACGCGAGTTCCTGCTTTTGCATTTTTAGAGTCGGGGTCACCTCCTTGTGCCATAAATCCCTTGATAACTCTATGAAAAAGCAGGCTGTCATAATGGGCTTCTTTGGCTAGTTTGAGGAAATTGGCTCTATGCCCTTGTGCATCAAAAAACAATTCTACTTTCATGGTTCCAAAACGAGTTTGAATTTCTACCAAGGAAGAGTAAGGATTGGGTTGTAGGCGTATAGTGTCGGGTTCTACTACTTGCAATTGCCCTGCTTGACGTACCACAATTTGACGACCATCTGCAGTCGTATTACTGGTATTGGTTTCTGTGTTGGCAGGAGTAGTAGTAGTGCTTGTAGTAATACAGGCAGTAAGGCAAAAAGATAGAACTAGGAATAAATAAAATAAAGAACGTGACACAAGTTAGTTATTTGCAAAAGTTGAATAATTAAGAACAGCTAAAGTAAGTAAAATCCACGAAGTATTAAGTAGGTGCAAAAAAGAAATCGTACAATGAAAAATGAGAGATTTTGGTCTAGATCAAGGCGAAAAACAAAGCTTTAGCGGGCTAAAGCGCACTCGCGAAGCGATCTGATCTATTTGATACGGTGTATCGAATAGTCAGACTCAACGCCGAACTAGGGCAAAAGAACCATTTTTTAGTACGGGAACTTTTTTAAGACTACTTACTAAAACACAACATCCTATAATAGGGTTGTATCCCCACTATAGGATGCTAAGAACAAGGCCAAAAATCTGATAACCCTTATTCAAATGGATTGCTCCATTCCTCTTTATGAATATAACTGGTATCGGTTAGGGCATGTAAGAAGGCAATAATATCTTCTTTGTCTGTTTGAGTAAGGTAGGGCAAACTCGTAGAAGTGGTCAACTCTGAAGCCAAGTTGGGCGCAGGGTGTACACCACTTACATAATGGTCGAGCACCTCTTCTAGTGTCTGGAAGCGACCATCGTGCATATAGGGGGCAGTGAGGGCAATGTTTCTTAAACTTACTTCTCTAAACATACCATTGTCAGGGGCATTATTAGTAGCACCTCCTAATCCATAATCCAAGAAATCTGTAAGATTAGCAACCGAGTCTAATCCATTATTGGAAAATTCATTGCGTGCAAACAACGCTTTTTGGGTACTAAAACTATGACAATGCCCACATTCGGCATCTTTACTGCTTGGTAAGCCACCATTGGCATCACCCTGAAACATGTCCCGACCAATAGTTGCTTGGGTGCTCATAAACGTACCTAATTCCCAGACATCCTTATCGTACATAGAATTGGCTGAGTTGAGTGTTCTTTGAAACTGTGCCAAAGCTTTGCCAACCATTTCTGCTTTGATTTCTTGGCTGTTGCTAATACCAAAAGCTTCCCTAAACATATCAGGATACGTTGGATGTTTTTGCAAGGTTGCTTCTAAGTTTTCACGCGTATTGGCCATTTCTACAGGATCAACAATAGGCCCTTTGATGGTGAGTTCTTCTAAAGTAGCAAAACGGCCATCCCACATAAAATTATGCGATCTACTACGAATCCAATTATACCCCACATTTATCAAGGACATAGAACTGCGTTTTCCTACCAAGCCGTCAATACCTGTGGAGAGTGCCATGCCGTCTGTAAAGGCTTTTTCTTGTTTGTGACAACTTGCACAAGATATGGTAGAATCTAGGGATAGAATGGGGTCATAAAATAGATGTCTACCCAAACGAATACCTTCCTCTGTCATAGGATTATCGGCAGGAATTTCCATGGCAGGAAAACCCTGTGGAGCTACTACAGTATAAGCAGTAGGATTGTAGGGAATATTCGTTAAATCTCTCCCCCTATCAGAAGGTTCTGTTGGTCTACAAGCCACCAACATGAACAAGAATAAGGCAAATAGTATAAGTGCGTTTTTCATAGCTATTGATAATTAGCATTACTAATATTAAATTCTCAAACAACTTTATTATTTAAACGGATTACTCCACGCTTCCTTGTGAATGTAACTAGTATCGGTTAAAGCATGTAAAAAAGCAATAACATCTTCTTTCTCTGCTGCTGTTAATTGGGGCAGTGTCGTTGCTGTACTGAGCTCAGAAGCCAAATTTGGAGCAGGATGCACACCACTAGTGTAGTGCTCCATGACTTCTTCTAGTGTTTGAAAACGGCCATCGTGCATATAGGGGGCGGTAAGGGCAATATTTCTTAAACTCACCTCTCTAAACATACCATTATCAGGGGTATTATTGGTAATACCTCCTAATCCATAGTCCAAAAAATCTACTAAGCTGTATACCGTATCCAAGCCATTGTTAGAAAATTCATTGCGTGCAAATAGTGCTTTATTGGTAGAAAAACTATGGCAATGGGCACATTCACCATCTTTGCTACTAGGAGCACCAGCAGCATCCCCTATAAAAATTTCCATACCATTGAGTTCTTGTGGATTCAAATAGATAAAACTATCCCAAACATCTTTGTCGTACATTGCACGAGCAGAATTTAGTGTGCGTTCAAATTGGGCAATGGCTTTACCCACCATTTCAAGCGTGATTTCATGGCTACTGGTAATGCCAAACGCTGCCCTAAACATTTGTGGATAGCGCGGATGTTTTTTTAAGGTTTGCTCTAGATTTTCGCGTGTATTGGCCATTTCTACAGGATCAACAACAGGCCCCTTTATCACTTGTTCTTCCAAAGTAGCAAAACGACCATCCCACATAAAATTATGCTTTCGTCCACGCACCCAGTTATACCCCACATTAATCAAGGACATAGAACTGCGTTTTCCTACCAAGCCATTAATACCCGTTGAGAAGGCCATGCCGTCTGTAAATGCCTTTTCTTGTTGGTGGCAACTGGCACAAGAAATAGTCGAATCTAAAGAAAGAATGGGATCGTAAAACAAATGTCTACCCAAGCGAATGCCCTCCTCTGTCATAGGATTATCGGCAGGAATTTCCATAGCAGGAAAACCCTGAGGAGCTACCACTGTATAAGCAGTAGGATGGTAAGGAATATTGCTTAGGTTTGTGTCTGTTTTAGAGACCGTTGTCTCTGATGTTGGGCGACACGCAATAATCCCAGTAATAAAGAGAAGAAGAAGGATAGAAATTTTGTAATACATACGGGTAAATTTATGCAAAAAGGTTGTTCACAAAAGCTCATACTTTTGTGAACAACCCCAAAAAACTGCGCAACTTACTTAGTGAACGTGTAAGGCATCGGCCAAATTGGTAATAGCTTTCTCTGCTAACTGGTAAGCGTCACTTCCTGCTGGGCCTGAATGGGTGCTTGGGTCGGCCACTACATCAATTTCTTGTCCTGACTTAAAGAATAAATCTTTGCCGTGTAGGTGGAAAACAATCGTACTAGTTTCTCCTTCATTGATGGTAAATTCTTTGTCAAACGCGCGTTCTTGGTACATGCCGTTGACACCAGCATGGTACAAAAATCCCTGCTTAGTGCCGCTTGCTAATGTTGCATCGCCCTCTACTTTACAAAGAATATAGCTTTGCCAGCTTGCCCAATAATTGGCATTCACCCCAAGAGGCGAGTTGGAGTCATAATCTCCAGGAGAGGTTGCATTTACCGCATCAGGTACTCCTACACCATATTTTAGTTGGGTATAATCCCCCAAAGGTACATTGGTTAAGGTAACTTTGTAACCTTCTTCTGCTTTGGTTGCATCTGATAAATTATTGAGATTCACGTAACTTACCTCAGCTATGTCAATCATTTTTCCGTCTTGTTTGCCTTTTATTTCAGAAATGAAAAATTCTATTTTTTTGAAAAGAAGACTGGAGGGTTCTGTTTTGCCTGTGTTGATGTCACTGTAGGTAGGCATAGGCGAACCTTCGTAACGTGCTTTGAATATTAATTCCAAGGTTCCTGTTGGAATGTCAGGGGTATTGGTCTTATCACAAGCAATAAATACTACTGTGAGAAAAACTGAAAGGAATAAGAATAAACGCATAAAAAGTTATTAAATAGTGAGTAAATGAATAGAGAGTAGTACTGATAAGTATAACGCAGTTAGAAAACTAAATGCTGTTGTTTGATAGGCATAATATTTTCTAGCGGTTCAATGTGACCGATTGAGGAGCAGCAAAAAGTACTGCACAGTATAAAGGTACACTTGTATGAAAATAGGGTGTGGGGTATCTATTTTGGGCGCAACAAATAGGCCAATTCGTATTATTTTTTTGAAAATAGTACAGGAGTCCGTCAAAAGATGCTGGTAGTAGCTTGGCGAATTATTTAATAAATATAGATAAGCATTGTTTGGGGGAAATCTAAAATAAAGCAGCCGAATAGCATCTATAAATTGTTCTTAAAGCCCTACTTTTGTCTCTTCTTAGATACATTTTCCTTCCTTATTATGTTATTATGAAAGATCACCAGATTTACACGCGTCTAAAAGCAGATAAATTGGCTGGCAAAAAGAAATTTGCCGTACTGATAGATCCCGATAAATTAGCACTTGGAGAAATTGCCCCTTTGGTTGAGTTGGCAGAGCAAGCCCAAGTAGATTATTTTTTTGTTGGTGGAAGTCTAGTGGTGAATAATGAATTGGATCAAATGATTTCTTTAATCAAGGAACAGACTTCTATTCCTGTCATTTTATTTCCAGGAAGCTCACGCCAATTGAGTTACCGAGCTGATGGCCTTTTGTTATTGTCTCTTATTTCTGGTAGAAATGCAGAGTTGTTAATAGGAAAACATGTAGAAATTGCTCCTTATCTAAAAATTAGTCCATTAGAAATTATTTCAACAGGCTATATATTAGTAGATGGAGGGGTGCCTACCTCTGTTTCTTATATGTCCAATACTTTTCCAATCCCTGCCAACAAAAACAGCATAGCCGTTTGTACGGCAATGGCTGGCGAATTACTTGGCTTGAAACTGCTCTACATGGATGCAGGTAGTGGTGCACAACATCCAATTAGTACGGCTATGATTGAGGCTGTCAGTGGTGCTACCGACATCCCGCTTATCATAGGTGGGGGGATCCGAACGGCCGCCCAAGCACAGGCCAATGTGAGGGCAGGAGCAGACGTTATTGTTGTGGGAAATTTATTGGAACAGCAGCCACAATTGATGGCAACTATAGCACAGGCTGTACACGAAAAATAGCTTGAATTATTTTTTGGATGCTGGATCAGGTTTTAATTCTTTTAAGAGTTTGGGATTGTTGACAGCATCGGCTAGTGTTTTTCCTGCCTTGAATTTGACGGTTACTTTTTCGCCTATCATCACAGGTTTTTTGTTAGAGGGGTTGATCCCTTTTCTGGGAGCTTTGTAACTGGGATAAAGGGTGCAAAAATTAACTAGTGTTACTTTTTCTCCGTGTTCTAGGGCTTCTTGAATAGATTCTAACACGGCATCGAGTGCTGCGGCTGCATCTGCTTTTCTTAAACTTGCCTTTTTTGCAATTCTATCAATCAAATCTCCTTTGTTCATAGTTAGTTGTTGGTTTATGAGTTAGTGCTACCATTGGTATACTGTAAGACTTCATTTTGTTTACAAAATCGCATACAAGCTATTGTTTAATCTAGTGCTTTGTGCTCAAATAAACGACTTAGAACGGTATTCACTAAAAAGCTTCTACACAATACTTGCGTCCATTAGATGTGATTTATCTACAGAATAGTGGTATATAATAAGGGTACGTTGAAGGTAGGAATATAATTGAGGGCAATTATTTATAGTTTAAACATTAAACTAAGGGTTAATGGTACAGTATTAAGGGAAGTTGTTTACAAATTTATATTCTTTTGGGAAATTTCAAAAAAAATAACTTCAAAAATAACGCTAAGTCGTTTATATTAGTGTAATTATAAATAAAAACTCTCAAAAAAAACGACAAAACTATACAACTTTAGAAATTTCGGGATAACCATTAATAGAAAGGCATGAACAATAGCACCCTGTATGTACTATATAAGCAAAAAAATGCTAAGATACAATACAATAGGTTTGTTTATTTGTAAAAATTATATACCTGCATGAATCTTGAGTAAATTAAAAGATCCAAAATATTTCATTTGGAATAAGAGTAGGTGGAAAGTTTTTGAAGCTTACAGGATGGCTGGGTATAGCACAATAAAAAAAGCCTTTAGTCAAGAGACTAAAGACTTTTTGTTGGCCCACAAGGACTCGAACCTTGAATGACGGTACCAAAAACCGGAGTGTTGCCAATTACACCATGGGCCAAAATACAAACCTTATATTTGTACAAAATATGCTTCTAAAGGGAGGAAAAATGGTTGGCCCACAAGGACTCGAACCTTGAATGACGGTACCAAAAACCGGAGTGTTGCCAATTACACCATGGGCCATTACTTCCTAGAAGCGAATGCAAATATAGAGCATCTAAAACAAAATGCAAAATTTCAGCAAGGAAAAAAATAACTTTTTCTATTTTTTTTATGGTATTGCTGTTTGTAAATGAATTAGGCGCTCCTCTTGGTCGTCTACCGTTAGAGTTACCCAGAGGGTTTCTTCGGGCAAGTAGGCTTCCATGACTTGCGGCCATTCAATAAAACAATAACTATTATCATCAAAAAGTTCCAAGAGACCTATAGAAAATCCTTCTTCTTCAGAATTTAGGCGATATAAGTCCATATGGTGTATGGGAATGCTAGGGGTAGCGTATACATTGACAATGGCAAAGGTAGGACTAGTAGCGGTATCTAAGGCTCCGAGTGCCTCACAAAGTAATTTGATGAGTGTGGTTTTTCCAGCCCCCATTTCGCCAATGAAGGCAATTTTTTTGTGTTTCTGAACAAACGGCAACAGGGTGGGGATTAGTGCTTTTAGAGCGTCTAAATCTACTACTTTGAAATGTTGTGCTTGCATATGTGTATAAATGCTTGTAAGAATCATTGATGGCGTTCGGAAACGATTGCGCTATAAAAAAACAACATTCCCTCTAGGTAGAAGGAATGTTGTGCTACAAAAATGTGAATTTTTATCGTAATAATGTCTAATTAACGAAGTGTTTTAGAAATTGTATTTCAAAAGCAATTGGAGATCACTGTTTTTAATTTGTTTGGGTACGCGGATATAATGCGCTGTACCTTGAGTATTTCCAATAGGAACCAGCAATTCATTGTCTTTATTGATAGATTGAGCTGGGAGTGGATCACTAGACAGATTATTGACTACTTGTTGTTGGTCGTGCAAGGGTTGTGCATTTTGAGCCATATTGAATAGCCCTAAGGTGTATTGTATGCCAATTGACCAATTTTTGTTCAAACAATACTCTGCCCCTAATAACACGCCTAAATCCCAAGAAGAAAGCCCCAAATTGGCCTGGCGTAAATCAACACGTTGTTTGGCATCAGAATTTACACCCAGTACAACTGCGGGCTTTACACCAGCTTGCAAATTGTATTTGGGGTGTGGGTGCACTTTGTATACTACAGGAAATTCTATTAGGTTAATACCTCTAATCTGATGTGATTGGTGTTGACTTTGATTGTTATCTCCTGTATAAGTACTGTTTTGGACAGGTGCATCGGTGTCTACAGCCAAATTTTTGTATTGAGCACCGACCTGAATGTGGTGGCGTTTGGCAAACTGACCACTTACTTGCGCGCCAAGTACTGGGCGAAAAGCTACTTTTTGTGGGCTGATGGCAGGCAATTGTGTGCTTGCACCTACTGTTACTCCAAATTTGATGGGTGATTTTTTAAAGTCTACTTCTTCTTTGATTCCAAAAGTGCCAACGGCTTGTCGTCTTTTTTCTTGCAATGCTTTGAGAGGAGTAGTAGAATATTGGTAAATAATTTCCGTCCGTGTTTTCTTAATTCGACGTTGTTGTTCCTCTGTTAAAATTTTAGATGTAGTAACAGGTGTTTTTGATACAAGTGCAATGTTTTGCTCCTTGTTTGGATTGGTTGCAGTTGTTGCTGCTGCTATTGTATTGGCATTAGCCGTTCTACCAATTGGACTAGGGCTAGTGGTCGTCCAATTGTTTATATGGAGATTATTATCCTTATCCTTATTCGTAATAGCCGTAGTATTATTTGACGAAGTACTATGGGCATTGGGAGCACTTGCTGTTGTCATAGTGTTGTTCGACGATTGTTGTTGAACAGCTGGAGCAATAGGTGAAGTCGCCACTGTTGTGTTAGTGGAGAAGACAGGTGTTGTTTGCTCGGCAGATGGAACTACAGACGGTTGATTTTTATTGCTAAAACTAGTGCCTGGTTGGTTCATAGAAGCCATTGGTGTGCTAGTAGCAATGGCTGTTGCAGGTTGAGGATTAGTAGCAGGAAAATTCTTACTATTATAATAATAAACACCACTAGTAGCCCCAAATAGCAGTGCAGCTATAGACAAGCCCCACCAATAGTAACCGGCCGAACGCCTAGCCACAACGGGTTGGCTGTCCAAAAGAGCAGACATTTGCTCCCAAGCTTGTGGTAGCGCATCAAACTCATGGTTCGTGAGTTGGTGGCGCAGGAAATCATCTTCATTGTTGTAAAATTTGTTCATCGCATTCAGTCTTTCTACTTTATTAGGAGTTTCTTTTTGTTCAAACACATGAAATGGTTAGTAACCACGAACGAGTAATTCTTCTTTGTCTTGTTGTCGAATCATTCGTTGTAGTTCCTTGCGTGCGTTAGCCAAATGCCACTTTGATGTCCCCACTGTAATATTGAGCATTTCAGCTACTTCTTTGTGTTTGTAGCCATCGACTACATACAGGCAAAATACAGTTCGGGAAGCGGTGGGCAGTTGTTGAATGAGTTTGAATAAATCCTCTGCTTGAAGATGATTGATGCTATCATTGTAGACGGGCAAATCCTGTTCTACTTCAAAGTTCATCACTTTTCGGTATTTGGTGTGTCGTCTTACGTGATCGATAGCACTATTGAAAACGATTTTGGCAATCCAACCAGCTAAATTATTGTTATCCTGATATTTGTCTAATCCTGTAAACACCTTTAGGAAGGCGGCATTTAGGATTTCTATGGCCTCTTCTTGGTGTTTGGTATACCTCATAGCAATACCAAGCATTTTACCAAAGTAACGCTCATACAAAAACTTCTGTGCTAGGCGATTACCTTTGCGGCAGCCCTTTACAAGTTCTTGATCGGTATTTTTTGTAGAATATTTCATTCAGACAAATTGTACATCATTCTAATAAAAGAAGTTGTTAAAAATAATGGTCTAACTTCTCCAATAATAAGCTTAAAATGCAAAAGCTTCAGTAGTTTTGATCCTATAATAGGAATAAGCAAAAGAAGATAATTCATGTCTTCTATCCTCTTACCAAAGCTTCTCTAGTATTTAACGTCTTTGCTAGGTGTTTTGGTATGAATTGTGAAGACTAAAACTCAATTCTACTTCTTAAAACGTACTCTTTTGCAAAACCGTTGGGCAAATACTGCGTTTTATTAATATTTGCTATACAAATTGTGTCTCAAACACCGTATCACATCTATAGAGATAATTTTGTTAAGTAGGCGGTCAAAATAAATGTTACCTAAAAAAATGGAATATTTTTATTCAGATCAAGGCGAAAAACGGAGACTTAGCGGGCTAAGACGAGTATTTTCAACGATGAGCTGGAGGAAAATAACCGTTTTTTGGTAGTAGTAATTTTGAACGATTACTTATATTATAAAAACAACCTATAAAAATCATTTTTAAAATTGTAAAATTGTACAAATGTATCTAAACAACCTATCAAGTGATTGTGTATACCGCAACAGCTCTTATTTTACTGAATCCCCAAACTGTATAATTCATCCGTCTTCTATAACGTAACTAGGAGTCACCCCAATTTATGAGATGACTCCTAATGCTCCTTCTTATATCGTACACTGATTTCTAGACCACTGTAATTACCACTACTATTCCTTTTAGATGACTCATTGTATTGTTTCTGTTTTGAATTATTGTATAAATTAGACCAATCGGTTTATTTGTGAATTGATACAAAAAAAACAAAACTGGTTGATGTTTTGAATTAAGGGTAGGCGTTCACACAAGCCCACGTATTATTGAAGTTGTTTAAAAATGGAATTGTGTTGATAATGAGTACTAATTTGGTTCTAACCGAGCCATAGGCGAGCTCACAAAGTAATCAAGGCACTCGCAAAGCGATCTGCGTGGGTTGTACCTAAAAGGTACAACCCCGAAGGGCTCACGTAAGTAAAAGTACTAGCGTATTTAGCTCATAGCAGCGCTATGGGGTCAACCGAGCGGAGCGAGTTCATAAAATAATTTTCAACGATGAGTAGGGCAAAATTAGCTTT
>JBGCDW010000171.1:0-48248 GCA_045105775.1 Aureispira sp. | reverse complement strand
CTTTTTGTCTCTGTACAACTCCAGTCGTGATAATGTCTAATGTACTATTTTAACTTTGTAAAAAAAAAATAGTGATATAAGGGATCAGCACCAACAAAAAAAAACACCATCTTCAAGCCTTAGCCCAAAGATGGTGTTCTTATAAACAAGCGAGTATGTATTTACACATCAAAATCTACTTCTACCGTATCAGTAGTAGGAACAGCAGAGCAACTTAGAATATAGCCATTCTTAACCTCATCATCACTCAAGGCTAGGCAACGTTCCATTTCTACAGTGCCACTCACTACCTTGCAAGTACAGGTAGAGCAAGCACCACTCATGCAAGAATACGGCGGATCTTCATCAATGCGCAACAAACCATCTAGGATGGTTTCATTGGGCTGCAACATCAACTCTATTTTTTTGCCACTCATATTCACCATGACTTTAGCACCTTTTCCATTGCCTACGGGCGCAGCTCTTTTTTCTTCCGTAACAAACCATTCAATATGAATATTTTTTTCATCCACACCCAATACTTTTAAGGTATCCTCAGCGGTACGCATCATGCCCTCAGGGCCACACATAAAGCATTCTACAGGTGTATTGCCACGACGATTGCTGGTAAAGAATTCTTTGATCGATAAAGCATCAATGCGTCCTTTTTTGCCAGACCAGTCTACGACACGCTTGGCAAATAAGCCAAAAACACCTCCTTCTTTGCGCTCTTTGGGTTTGGATAGGGTATGCAATACTTTGAGTTGTCCTGCAAAACGTTGTTCTAGTTGAGCCAACTCCTCTTTGAACATAATGCTATCCTCATTTCTATTGCCATAAAACAAACAAACCTGACTCTTTGGCTCGTCTTCTAGTACAGATTTAAGGATCGAAAGCATGGGAGTAATACCCGAACCAGAACAGAATAGAAAATAATCCTTGGATTGATTGGCATCTAGTGGTGTTGTAAAGTGCCCCTGTGCAGGCATCACCTCAATTTCAGTTCCCTTTTGTATATTATCATTGATATGATTAGAAACCAGACCTTTGGGAACACGTTTAACGGCAATTTTTAGGTCTTTGTCCATGCTAGGGCTAGAACAAATAGAATAAGCACGACGCTCTTGTTCTCCGCGAAATAAGAATTTTAAGGTCAAATATTGACCATGTTGGTAAGCAAAATTCTCTTGGAGGTTTTGGGGAATATCAAAACTCAAAACAACTGCATTTTCGGTTTCTGCTACAACATCCTTTACCTTTAAAGGATAAAAATTAGTGTCGGCCATCGGTAATATATAAAAATTAAAAAGTGTCCAATAAAATAGGGCGAATACCCTGAAATATGGTGTAAGAACAACAATATAAAATTAAGGTTGGGATTAACTGCTGCAAAATAACGCAAAATATGCTAAACTTTTGTAGAAAAAATGTCCTTTTGTCAATGGAATTAATCCTCTTGCAAGAGTTTGCGCAAAGCGAATTCTAACTCACTAGAGTCAAACGAACTGGGTGTGTAGGCAAAGTTCCCGTGTTTGGTGATGAGAAAAAATTTGGGCACCGATACAATATCATAATCCTTGGTAATGCTAGAAGCATTGGGATCAAAAAACAGATGCCGCCCCTTCAATTCCTTTTCTGCAATGGTGGATTGCCATTGTGTGGACGTTTTATCCAAGGAAACATGCAAAAAAACAACCCCCATATCTTCAAATTTGGGCTCAAAATCTTTGAGTCGTTCAATTTTTTCTATACAAGGCCGGCACCAAGAGGCCCAAAAATCTAAGTAAACTACCTTGCCCTTAAATTGAGACAATTGTACCCGCTTGCCCTCCAAGTCCAAGAGTACAAAATCAGGGGCAGGCATCCCCGCCAACATCTTACTTGCTTTCTGAAAAGGATCTAATACCAAACGATCCAATTCGTAATAGGGATTTTCTTCTATAAAATCCTCATACACTGGAAAAATGAGTTGGGGATCTTCTTTGTGCAGTGCTTTGGCCACAAAATGCGCCATGGTAAAGTATTTGGTTCGGCCACTGAGATTGATTTTGCTGTATTGATACAATTGTTCATACACACTTTTTTCCTCCGCAGGCAATTGGCGGCAGTGGTGGTGTATCATTGCTTGAACAAAGTGGCGGTAATGTTTATTGCCCAACGAACCATCCTTGAGTACCAAAACACTATCTGCAAAATTCAAGAAACTAGGAGGGAGGCGATGCCGTGGCCCATATACATCTCCATAGGTCAATTGTTTTAACCATTTTCCATAGTCAAACTCGGCCTGAACAAAGGTAGTAAATGCTTCACTAAGTGGCTGTGTGGGGTCTGCTATAAATAGTTGGTAAAGCGCTTGTTTTTTGCGCCATTCTTCTTCTATCCAATCCAAAAAAACATCGGGAGGACTGGTCTGCATTTTTTTATCTAGTGCTGTATGTATATTATAATAATAAACCCCTTTTCGATACTGGCGATAATTAAAAAGATTGGGGTCGGTTGGGAAATTTTGTCGGTAGGTTTGCCAGAAGTAATTATTATGCTGACCATGCTGCCCAAAACGCAATTGTTCTGGAAACAATTGTCCATCAAAAGCAATGTGCAAGGTGTCATTGGGCTGTAAGAAAAGTTCACAGCTTTTTTGGCCATAGCGCAAGGTTACCAATTGAGGAACTTCAATACGACAAGTGAGGCCAAATTGTGCGTGTTCATTGACTTGAGCACTGATTTCTTCTACCGTATTGTTGATGTATCGTTTGTTGATTTCTAAGACTACAATGCCTGTCAAATCATTGCGTACCGCCCCCGTTACCAGCACATTGTGCGGTTGTGCATACGAGTCCAAAAAACCCAGCAAAAATATTCCCAAACAAAATAAACGCATACCTGTTTTTTCTTTTAATTAAACAGAGTTCTACCAAAGTGCTCCAGTATAACCACCATTATGTGCAAAGATTATACATGTAGCATCCAATCAGTGGTTAAAAATAGTTAGGGTTTAGGCTAAAGGGGTAAAAAACGCTGTTAGAATGTAAAATTCAAGGTCATACGCACCGAAAACGGTTGTGCATCTCTATTGTCCAAGTAGGTCAAACGCCACAAGGCATCTACCCGAATGAACTGGAATATATTTTCAATGCCTACACTAGCTTCTGCAAAAGGCCCTTTGTCAAAGCTGCCATAAAAAGGCCCTTCTGTAAAAGGTGCCACACGATCACGAGAACGCTTAACAGA
This sequence comes from Aureispira sp., assembly GCA_045105775.1. Taxonomy (GTDB): domain Bacteria; phylum Bacteroidota; class Bacteroidia; order Chitinophagales; family Saprospiraceae; genus Aureispira. The sequence goes on along the minus strand of JBGCDW010000171.1, from coordinate 45,038 downwards.
ACGATCGTACTCATTGAGTCGATTGGCTTCGGCATGACGTTCCTCCAAGGTTCCCCAAGCTGCTCTAATAGCAGTGACCATACGCCATTTTAGATGTTTCCGTATAAATGGAATGCGATCAAGAATAAAGCCATCCCAATGGTGTTCTAAGCGCGCATGAACAAATAAATCACTCACAAACTCCATATTGTTCATGCTATTAAAGGAGGATTTATTATAAAAATAAGCCTCATTACCAGGATGTGTTTCTAGTAATAGATAGGGTAGTGGGCCATCACTAAATGTTTTTCCACCCTCTATCTCATATTCTAACCAACCAATAGGACTGATAAAGAACCAGTGTTTGAGGCGCAAACGAACACGGTGATAATTGTATTGAGAATTGAGAATCCCCTTGATACCCATTGTGTAGGTAAAGCTCACGATAGGAAAGCGCGAACCTAAACTTACATCTCTAAATGGCCCAGAAATTTTACGCTCCTTGTAGGCAAAACGAGTAGTAAGAATCGCTTCGGTGGTACGCACTTGGCTAACGGTATCATAACCATCGGGGGAATTGGTATTCTGACTCAGAAATTTAAAATTGAGCCCTCCCAATCGAGTGGCTTCGTATCCCACTGGCTGTAGGCGATGGTGCAACACTGCAATTTTATTGGAGAATCCACGTTTCCAAGAGTGGTGAAACCAAACCTTGCCCTCTTGTACATACATCATCTTTTGTGGAATTGGTCGTCGGAGCCAACCCGCAAACAAGCTTTGTGTGCGACGGCCTTCAGAGCTGCGATTTTCAAAGGTCACATCATTGACAAAGCTCGCTCCAATAGCCGAACGGCGATAGCGATTGAATACATACTGCATGTTTCCGCCATATTTCCAGCGTTTGTCTTTGATGCCATAGCCTGCATAGCCGTAAATTTGAAACTTTTTGCTCAATTGATTGCTTGTTCCTATACCCAAGCTCATACGAAAGCCCTCTACATCGTTCCAAGTAATCAAGTTGGAGTAGGGGCCAATTTTGATAGGGCCAATATCTTTATAGCCACTAATTATTACTTGGGCAATTTCAGCTACAGTTTTGAATACAGGAATATTCTGTACACTATCTACCATTTTGTAAACACCCTCTTCGTTTTTGGAGAGTTTTTCGTGTCGTTGTTCCTGCCAGAAAGTATCTGCTTTTTCCAGTTCTTCATAACGAATATCTTCGGGATCTTTTTCTACATAGGTTGTTTTGGTAGTAGGATCATTCAAAACAAAATCCTTGTACGATACCGTTTTTCGGCCAATAATACCGAGTCCTCGATCTTTTTTGGTGGTCGCAAAATCAATAACCGTTTTTTGTTTGCTAGGCAGCCAATATTTATTCTCGTGAGTATCGTATTCTTGAAAAATAATAATCCTGTTGACCAAGTTAACATTGGCTTGTGGATTCATACGCATATTAACTAAGAGCAAGGCATACTCATCCATTGCTACCCAAAAATCTCCATAGAACGTATATCCTGCTTTGTCTTTGGGCTTGAATTTGAGTTTATAGCTCCAGCGTCCTTTGATTTGAGTACTATCCATGATATAATACTCATAAAAGGTGAGTCCTGCATCTGAGAAAGGACTGATAAATTCCTTGCCCAATAAGCGAATGTTATTATCATAAATATTGTACTCTTGGTTCATACTCCCAATAAAATCTACTACCGTTTGGTTTTTGACACCCGATACACGTTGAGCTTTGAGTATTTCTTTTTTCTCTGTTCCTTTGACATAATACACATCCCAAAAACGTTCGGCTACATAAGCAGGCAAAAAAGGCTTGACATCCGAAACCGTATCAATATTGTCAAAGATAAATTGCAGTTTTTTGAAGATTTTCATATCCTTCATATCCTGTGTAATATTCACCAAGTCCAGTTCCATTTTGCTGTAAAGCTCGGCTTGGTAAACATCTGCAATTTTGTCTAAGTTGTTATTTTTTTTGTTTTTGATAATTTGACGGATGATTTCATTAGCAGGGTTTTCACCAGCTTGTACGACTACGCTAAGGCCCAAATCTAGTGTACTAGAGCGCATCCTGAAGTTGATAACTTGTTCAGATTTACTTTTGTCAATAGCTTTTGTTACATTGTTGTAACCTAGAGAATTGGTTGCTATTGAATCGCCTTGGTCGGGTTGTAATAGTAGGGTATAATTTCCATCAATATCTGTAGTAACACCATTGTTGGTACCTAACACATATACATTGCAAAAAGGCATAGCTTCCTCTGTATCATCATCAATAACAGAGCCTGTGATAGTGATTCCTTGTGCATAAAGAGCGGTGAGTGCGAAAAACAAGCAGACAGTTGAAAATAAATAATTCATGTAAGTGGTCAGATGTATTTTTGAAATGGATGAATTAGGGATTCTGTACACACGTTAGAGGGTGCTTAATGAATAAGTGAAAATACAGAGAAATAAAAACATTTTGGATTAGTTCGTCTTTTATTCGCAAATAAAGCAGCTTAATTTATATAGTTTTGGCCAATAACTTAAACAAAGTGTTAACAAAACATCCTCAAAAACAACGATTTGAGAAAAAACGGCAACAAAATTGTATTCTTTTCGTTTAGAAAAATAAATTGATAACCTATAGACTATATTCATAAACCCTGAAAGTCTAAAAATTACATGTTTTATTGTGAATATTTTAAAAAGCATAGCAATAGTTATGGTTCTAACAGGAACTATATACTTGCTCCAGCAACAATACAAAGAGGCTAGTGCCTTAGATAATTTAATTTATCAATACATTCAGCAAGCCAACATAACTTCTTCTGCTTATTATTTGAATAAGGAACGCGCCTTGCAAGAGCATAAGGAATGGTCACCTCTTGACCAACTACTATTACAGATGGATCAGCATTTGCAAGCAGGAGAGCACTTAGATGCACTGGCCAAAGGAAACCTATTCTTGAAAACAGACCCTGACAATTTAGAAATTTTACTGCGTATGGGAATTGTTTATCTCAAAGAACAAGATCATGATTTGGCCAAAGAGCAGTTTTTGGCAATACATAAGGCTCCGACTACCCAAACATTGCGTATAGAAGCTGCTTGGTATTTGGCTTTGCTACAGTCCCAACAAGGACAATGGCAACAAAGTCAACAATATTTGAAAGAAGTGCTCCATGCTCCTACCAACTACAGCCATTCAGCCGAGGAACTACTAGCACAAATAGAACGCCAATTGTAGCGAAATGCTATTTTAGTAAAGTACAACATCCTGTTATGCCCAAAAAGAAAGCCTTCTTTTCCATTTTTTTAGGAAAAGAAGGCTTTTGTTGTAAGGCGCAATTGTAATACTGCCCTACGAACGATTGCTCCAAGAATCTCTCAAAGTGGCTGTTCTATTAAAAATTAATTTATCAGCAGTACTATCAGCATCTACTGCAAAATAGCCCAAACGCAAGAATTGAAAAGCTTGTTCGGCAACCGCTTTTTGGAGGCTTGGCTCGGCATAAGCTTGTACTACAGACAAGGAGTCAGGATTCAAGAACTGTTTAAAATCTACTGCTTGTTCCTCTTCTTTGCCCTCAGCAGTAGTGACTACTTCTTTGTGTGAAGTGGGCTTAGGGTCATTAAACAAACGCTCATAAAGGCGGACTTCTGCGGGGATAGCTTGTTCAATAGATACCCAGTGTAGGGTTCCTTTTGCTTTTACACCACTAGTATCCGATCCTGAGCGGCTGTTCTCATAATAGGTACAATGCACTTCTGTTACATGACCATCTGCATCCGTTTTATGATCTTGGTATTGCAAGATGTACGCCCCTTTAAGGCGTACCGCACGATTGGGAGCAAGTCGTCTCCATTTCTTATTCACATTAATTGCAAAATCATCTTGCTCAATATAAATTTCTCTAGAGAACGGTACATTGCGACTGCCCATGCTCTCATCTTCTGGATTATTAATAACAGACATTTGTTCTACTTGTCCTTCAGGATAGTTGGTAACAACTACCTTGAGCGGATGGAGCACCGTCATCACTCTTGATGCTGTTTTGTTGAGTTCATCACGCACACTTTTTTCCAAGGAAGATAAGGCTAGGTATTGATCGCGTTTGCTTACCCCTGCTCTTTGGATAAAATTGCGAATGGCAGCAGATGGATAACCACGGCGACGCATACCCGATAAGGTAGGCATTCTTGGATCGTCCCAACCACTGACCAAATCATTCTCAATAAGCTCTTTGAGCTTGCGTTTGCTGGTAACAGTATAGTCCAAATTGAGTCTAGAAAACTCAATTTGTTGAGAGCGATAAATTCCTAGTTTTTCTTGGCACCAATCGTACAAAGGACGGTGATTTTCAAACTCCAAAGAACAAAGGGAATGTGTAATACCCTCTATAGAATCCGACTGTCCGTGCGCCCAATCATACATAGGATAAATGCACCATTTATCACCCGAACGGTGGTGAGATGCTTTGATAATTCTATAAATCAAAGGGTCGCGCATGTGGCGATTATCGGCTTCCATATCAATTTTGAGACGCAAAACACATTCTCCTTCCTCGTATTCTCCGTTTTTCATTTTCTCAAAACGCTCCAAGTTGGTCGCTGCGTCTGTATCGCGGTAGGGGCTTGCTTTGCTTTCGCGTTTTTGGAGGCTCATTTCTTCGGGAGAAGAAAAATCTACATAAGCGAATCCCTTTTGGATGAGGTCTACGGCATAGTCATACAAGGTTTGGAAATAATCGGAAGTAAAGTAGAGCCGATCTTCCCAATCATAGCCCAACCATTTTACATCTTTTTTGATCGCTTCTACAAAGTCTGTTTTCTCGGCCAAAGGATTGGTGTCATCAAAACGCAAGTTGGTTTTGCCACCATATTTCTTAGCTATTTCAAAACTGATGCAAATAGCTTTGGCATGGCCAATGTGCAAGAAGCCATTGGGCTCGGGTGGAAAACGCGTATGAACCCGTTGATTAAATTTTCCTGTTTCGTTGTGTTCTTCTATAATACGCTCAATAAAATTCAGCGATTCTGTGGTAGTAGATTCGTTATTGTCGTGGTTCATAACTATAAAGGCATCAATTCAGTAAAAAATATTAATAGTACTCTTTTCTCTGTACTTTTTGACAGAGCTAATAAAGCTCTAGCATCAAAATACCATTTTTTTAGTATGGTATGATTAGACTCCAAAGATAACTTTTATATAAGCATTTAGTAGAGGAAGTACTAAGGATTTTTAAGTAATAGTTAAAGCTTTATTTTGTGATAAAGATTTATGTAATTGATTATTAGGTTGATACGATGTTAAATTTACAAAGTATTACAAATAATGATGTTAGCCCAACCTTCTGATAGGGCAAATAGTTCCTTAACGGTCGCTGAAATATAGTTTGTATAGATCTTGATTAGGAAAAAGTGCTGGTAAAAAGGGGGTAGGATCTGTTTAAACATAGATATAAGTCCTGTATCAAGAAAGGCATTTGGCTATAATTTTAAGATAAAATTTGTTATCTTTGCAGCGCGATAACAAACAGATAAAGGTTTGTATTTGTTATAAATAATATTTGAGAGAAGGAAAGTATTTTTTTGAATTCTTGAAAAGGTATTTACTTATTCACTAAAAAATAGAAGATGATGCGTGTTCGTTTTGCCCCAAGCCCTACAGGTGCATTGCATATTGGTGGTGTACGTACTGCCTTGTACAATTATTTGTTAGCCAAAAAAGAAGGTGGAACTTTTGTTTTGCGTATAGAAGATACTGATCAAACACGTTATGTGGAGGGGGCAGAAAACTATATTATTGAAGCATTAGAATGGTTGGGATTGGAATTTGATGAGAGCCCAGCCAAAGGAGGCCCTTATGGCCCTTACCGCCAATCGGAGCGCAAGAAACAAGGTCTGTATGCTAAGTTTGCCGCACAACTGGTAGAGAATGGGTATGGTTATTATGCTTATGATACCTCCGAAGAATTGGCCGAAGAACGCGCAAAAGCGGAAGCAGCAGGCAATAAGTTTAAGTATGATGCACAGACGCGTACTAACCTCAAGAACTCCTTGAGTTTAACACTAGAAGAATGCCAAGCCTTGGAGGAGGCAGGTGCACCTAAGGTAGTGCGTGTTATGATTCCTGCTGTTGGCAATGTTACGTTTACGGATGAAGTACGTGGTGTGGTGAATTTTAATTGTAGTGAATTGGACGACAAAGTGATGTTGAAAAACGATGGAATGCCCACGTATCACTTGGCAAATATTGTTGACGATTATCACATGAAAATCACGCATGTCATTCGCGGCGAGGAGTGGTTGCCGTCTACCCCTTTGCACGTGTTGTTGTATCAATATTTGGGCTGGGCGGATAGTATGCCCACTTTTGCACATTTGCCCTTATTGCTTAAGCCAGAGCCCACTGCTTATTTGAGCAAAAAGACAATTCCAGCTTTTACAGCGCAGTTTAGTAGTGATTTTTTGCGTAAAAACGAGGAATATACAGAGAAAGCCAAACAAGTAACCAATACGGTACAAAGCTTGTTACAAGATTTTAAAAATCTATCGGATCGTTTACGCATCAATGAAAAAAAAGACAGCAAATTGCAACAGGCTGTAAAGACATTTCTGCGCGATGTTATGTACGGCAAATTGAGCAAACGCGATGGTGATCGTTTGGGCATGCCTGTTTTTCCATTGGATTGGAAAGGAACAAGCCCCGAGACGAGCTTTAATGGGTTTAGAGAATGGGGCTTTTTGTCAGATGCTGTACTCAATATTTTGGCTTTGTTGGGGTGGAACGATGGAACAGATCAAGAATTGTATACCAAGGAGCAAATGATTCAACAATTCAGCTTGGATCGAGTATCGTCTTCAGGAGCGCGTTTCAATTTCCAAAAAGCAAAATGGTTTAATAAGCAGTATTTAGCCAACTTGGGCAATGCCGACTTGGTGGCACTAGTGCACACTAGTTTGGACGAAAATCAAGTAGAGGCGGATCAAGCAATGCTAGAAAAGATTGCGGATTTGCTCAAAGTGCGTTTAGATTACACGGTTGATTTTTATGCCCAAGCTAGTTATTTTTTCAATGATTTGGACTTGGAGGAAGTAGCTGTTAAGAATCAAAAAACATTTCAGAATAAAGTACTCAAGAAGTGGAGTGCCGATCAAAAGGCATTATTGGAAAGCCTAATAAATGCATTGAAACAAGCCAATACTTTTGAAGCAGCATCTTTAGAAAGTGCTTTAGAAGCCATTATAGGAGACAAACAACGAGAAGTGCTGCCCATCTTCCGATTGGGCTTATCAGGGACAATGAGTGGCCCTGGAGTGTATGATATAATGGCTGTATTGGGGCAAGAAAAAACAGTGGCGCGTTTGCAAGATTTTATGGTTTTTTGTGAAAATAGTTACAACACGATAGAAGCTTAAGCTTCTTATATGGTTGATTTAGTAAGAGTTGGCTATTGTATCATTGTGTGAATTTTTATTCTCATACAAGGATAATAAAATATAAAATGTTTTTTTTGAAAAAACAAATGTGTTTAAATGAATTGATGTTCATAAAGACTTGTTTGCATAGGTACAACTCATGTTATTTTTTAGTTTAAACGTATTTAAAGGCATTAATGAATGCTTTAAACTATCGTTCAAAATCAATAAGACTGATCGCAGAGCAGAAAATTAATTGCTAGATTTTGAAACTTTATTTCATAATGCTCGTTTTTGTGCATTATAGACCACCAAATAGGCTCATGACAAGGGCTCAATAATAGCTTTTGAATCCCCCTTCGAAAGCATATTCTTTATCCAACTAAAAGGAAAGTTATTATGAGTGAAGAGAACAAAAGAAAAACTCGGTACAATGATACAGAGTTAGCAGAATTTGAGGCAATGATTAATCAAAAGCTGGTAGATGCAAAAAAGGAATTGCAGGCTCGAAAAGATGAGTTGAAGGAATTAAATAATAGTGGAGATGAAAACCGTGCAGGTACTTTTGATGATGGTGCTTCAAATTGGCAACGCGAAAACTTAAGCAAGTTAGCGGTACGCCAACAGAAGTTTATTCGTAATTTAGAGTATGCCCTAATTCGCATCAAAAACAAAACTTATGGGGTTTGTTCGGCTACAGGAGAATTGATTGAAAAAAAGCGTCTTATGCTTGTACCCCATGCTACTAAGAGTATACAGGGCAAAATCACTACACAAGGAGAGATTAAAAAGCAAGAAACACCAAAGTTTTTTAAAGAATAAAATCATGTTGTAGCAGTTGTTTTATAGGAGCTTCAACAATAAACTACTATTAGGCAACTGCTATGTTTTTTTTTGATAATCAAGGGCTTATTTTTTGTTGCAATAAAGTACTTAGGAGATACAGCAATTAAAAAACAAAAAAAGAAAACTTTTTTCATCCAAAAGTTTGCATATTTAGAATCTTGCCGTATATTTGCAACCGCTTACAACAACAAGTAACACCAAATACAAAGGTTAAAACACGTTGTTAGTTTGCACGAAACTGGCTTCATAGCTCAATTGGATAGAGCGTCTGACTACGGATCAGAAGGTTGGGGGTTCGACTCCCTCTGAGGTCACCAAACATCATAGAGATTATACGATAAATAAACAGTCCCGACAACTATTATCATAGTCGGGACGTTTTAAATTAAAAGAAAGTCATGTCCAAAATATGCCAATTAACAGGAGTGAAGCCTCTATTCGGCAACAATGTTTCACACTCTAAGCGCAGAACAAGAAGACGTTTTAATCCCAATTTACAGAATAAACGTATCTTTGTAAGAGAAATTGATGCTTGGATTAAGGTAAAAGTAAGTACTCGTGCTTTGCGTAACATGGAAAAAATTGGTACCTACAAATATCTTAAGCAGCAATTAGAAGCTGGTTTTGATCCAAAGGTTTGGGTTGAGGATGCTAAACAAATGGAAGCAGTCAAAAACTCTAAGCGCGGTTATCGCCGTGTAGAGCATGTAGATGCTAATGGCCACAAAACGTATTCTATTACGTATGAGCCTGCTGTTACCAACAACACAAAAGTTAGACTTTCTAGTGTTATCAAATAAGCAATTCTCAAAACAAGACAAAAATCAATAATAAGCTATGGCTAAGAAAAGCAAAGGCAACCGCGTTCAGGTCATCTTAGAATGCACAGAGCACAAATCGACAGGGATGCCAGGTACTTCTCGTTACATTACGATGAAAAACCGTAAAAATACACCTGATCGTTTAGAGTTGAAGAAATTCAACCCTATCTTAAAAAAATATACTGTACATAAAGAAATCAAATAATTATGGCTAAGAAGGTATCAAAGAACGCGAGAGTTGCACAACGTGCGGCAAATGCTGGATCTGGTAAAGACCATGTAAAATGTGTTAAGTCCATCAAAGATCCAATCACTGGAAAAATTTCTTTCAAAGAAGTTATCATCCACAAAGACGAGGTAAAAAACTTTTTTGCAGCTAAGTAATTAGACTGCTAAAGAGTAATGATATTATAATAGGCTTCTCGAATTCGCTTCGGGAAGCTTTTTGTAATTCATAAGACCGTTTTTATAAAAACTTCCATACACCACACCTGATAATTAGAATAATATTATGGGATTGCTTGATAAATTCTTTGGTAAAAAGAGTGAAGAAGAACAGGAACAAATCAAAGAGGACTTGGATAAAGGTCTGGAGAAATCACGCAAGGGGTTTTTTAGCAAAATTGCTACTACCTTTGCTGGACGTACTACGATTGATGAAGAAGTGCTAGATGATTTGGAAGATATTTTAATCGCCTCTGATGTAGGGGTAGATACAACGATTAAAATTATAAAGCGTATAGAGGAACGTGCAGCACGCGATAAATATGTCACGACCAAAGAGCTGAATGAGTTGTTGCGCGATGAGATTGTAGAACTATTAGCACTCAACAATTCGAATGAGGTCGCTAATTATGATTTGCCCAAAGATACAAAGCCTTATATTATTTTGGTAATTGGGGTGAATGGAGTGGGCAAAACAACAACCATTGGTAAGTTAGCCAATAAATACCAAGAAGCAGGCAAGAAAGTACTTTTGGGAGCGGCTGACACCTTTAGAGCGGCAGCTGTAGATCAGTTAGAAATTTGGTCTAAGAGAGTGGGCTGTGATTTCTATAGCAAAGGAATGTATGCAGACCCTGCTGCGGTGGCTTATGAAACCGTGCGCCATGCCAAAGAACATGGACATGATGTTGTTTTTGTGGATACAGCTGGACGCTTGCACAACAAAAAAGGATTGATGCGAGAGTTGGAAAAAATCAATAATTCTATTGGTAAACAAATTCCAGGGGCACCACACGAAGTTATGCTGGTATTGGATGGCTCTACAGGGCAAAATGCCTACGAGCAGGCCAAGCATTTCGCATCGGTAACCAACGACGGTATTACAGCATTGGCCGTAACTAAACTAGATGGAACGGCCAAAGGAGGTGTGGTCATTGGTATTAGCGATCAGTTCAAAATTCCAATTAAATACATTGGTGTAGGCGAAGCTATGCATCATCTACAAGAATTTGATAAACGCGCCTTTGTCGATTCTTTCTTTAAGCAGTAATCGCTGTTGTATGATTTTAAAAATGCCCTATTTTGATTGTTCAAAATAGGGCATTTTTTAATTTAAGCTTCTTTCTTAAAAGAAGCAGCAACGGCCTCTACACCCTTTTCTTGCAAATAGCGTTTTCTGGAAACCGCTTGATATTTGTCGGTGCTTCCGATTACCTCTTGTTCAGATTCATTGGATAAACGGGTCGTAAAAGGGGCTTCCTCTCCCGTATCTTTGCACACTGCTGTAACAAAACTAATATTTTCGGCTAGTGGAATGAGTAAACTAATTTGGGTAAATGGCTGGCGGCGGTAATCTCCATTAAGTCCACACACCTCTACAATTTTGCCTGCATTGGCCCACAAATCACAATAATAACTGGCATCTGGATAGAACTGAATTTCATCGATACAAATGACATCATAGCTTTTTACCAAGCTTTTAATATCTTCTAATTGATGACAAGAAGTAGCTTTATAGCTCAATTGGTCATGCGTAACCAACATTTCTTCTGAACCGTCATAGCGTCTATCTTTAGCATATTTGACCAATAAACAACGCTTTCCAGCAATTTGATAGCGGCGGTACCGCGTTAATAAAATAGTACTCTTGCCCGAAAACATGGGACCTATAATAAGATTTAGTTTACCAGTAGGAATTGACATAAACGTTATTGAATAGTTTTATTCTTTATAAGAATAAAAGTATGAAAAAATAAAATGCAATAATTGGAGTGTTTTTAGCTGGGATATGTGCCCTATATTGCTCCAAAGATACTGTTTTTTATGAATCCAATGTACCTTAGTCAAGGCAAGAGAAAAACAATCTTTTTTATTTCAACAATTGCATATAAATTGATAACCCCAAAAAGTATTTAGATGCTTACTAATTGTTCATTTTTGTAGAAAAAAACAATAATCAGTTTTGTTTGTAAAAATTAAATGCTACCTTTTATTTATTCCCCATTGGTAGTGATTTAACTACTTTTTTATTTGATTGCAGTATATGTGTATAATAAGATTATCTATATTACTACTTGGTTTGCTATTGCTCACCACTACTACTTCTCTACAAGCTCAACTTTCATCCAATGGCAGAAATAAAGGTGCTTATAATGCCTTTAGGGCCGCCGAAAGAAAATTTTACAAAGGTAATTTTCAAGGGGGGGAATCCTCCTTTGAACGTGCGGCCAAACGTTATGAAAACAATGGAGAAGTAGATGGCTACATTGCATCCAAAGCAATGGAAGCATTAATCCTACTCAACAAAAAACGCCCCAAAGATGCGTTTAAGGCTTTCAGAAAGGCAGAGGATTTATATGATGCCCAAGGCCGTCATAATCAGGCCACTCGGGCGTATTTACGTCTTTGTTTGGGCAAATATCATTTGTATTATAATGAGAACAAGGAAGCAGCAATTTTTCTAAAAGAAGCCAATCAAATTGCTGAACGCAATCCAGAATATTTCTCTCCTATTTTTGATATACAATTGAAACAAACGCTAGGAGAACTCTATCTTCGAAAAGGGGATAAACAAACAGCACTGGAGTATTTTGATGAGTTGCTGGAATCGACAAAAGCAATTCCAAAAGAAGAGCAAAATGCAGCTTTATTAAAAGAGCAACGAACCTTAACCGCTAAGTTGTATGAAGAGGTCTTAGACCCCAAAGAAGCTGCCAATCGCTATGCCGAGCTGCTCAAAGATGCAGAGGAAGAAATCAAAGGAGAACTCAATTTTAAGACAGGGCGTTCGCTGTATAAATATACTGAATATGAGTCGGCTTACGACCATTTGACAGAAGCTCTTACCCATGATCTGACAGAGGAGCAATTGGCAGAAACCAAAGCTATGCTGGCAACTATTGCGATGAGTATCAAGGATTATGACGATGCCTTGGTTCAGAATGGAACGTCACTGGCTTTACAACTCAAAATTGGCAGTGATCCTCAGACACTGTATAATAGTTTTTTGAAGCAAGGTAATATTTACAAAGAATTAGAAACCAATGGTAAATCGGCGTATTGGTACAAACAAACCGTGCGTCCGATGGAGCCAGATTGGGAGCTTTCTGGCGAATTGAGTAAGTATAATTTGGAACAAATTGAATACAACGAAAGTGCGGCTAGAGAAGAGAATTTCAATTTGGCCTTATTGAGTTATGAACGAGCCGAACGCTTTGTTCGTCAACTTAAAAAATCGGAGCAAGATCCTGCATTGGTAGAAGTGTATATGGCCAAAGGATCTCTTTATTTTTCGGCCAGAGCCGTTGACGAAGCTGCGACTTATTATGATAAAGCCTTGAAATTGATGAAGGGGCTTTATCCAGAAAAACATCCTTTGGTTGCAGAGGCAGCGCGTTTTCAATGCGAAATTGCTGTCCAAAAAAAGCAATATCAAAAGGCATTACAATGGATTAATCGCTCCATTAATGCGGCTACCATTCCCTATGCACGTCCTGTAACTAACGACGAATTTCCATTGGCCGATGAAGCCGAATATCCTTATGAATTATTGTATTCTACAGCCATCAAGGCTTCGGTCATGTATTTGATTTATCAAGAAGATGGTATATCTACACAAGCAGACTTAGAACACAGTCTCAAAGGGTCAGACTTGGCTTTTAGTATGTTGGTTAAGTTGAGAGCGTCTTACAGAACAGAAGGTGCAAAATATGAACTTCCTGCTTTATCACAACTTATTAGTTATCAGGCTATACAAACAACTAGTGTGTTGTATAGCTTGATGGCAGATAGTCGCCATTTGAATCGTTTGTTTAAGTACATAGAAAATTCGAAGAGTGCGTTGTTATTAGAAGCAGTACAGCAATTGCGTGCACGACAAATTGCCAATGTACCCGCTAGTGTTGTAGAGAAGGAAAGTAACCTTAAAACAGAGATTGCTTATTTGAGCGGAGAAATTTACTATGAAGCACGTAAGGGGCAGAATATGGATAAAATTCGGTTGGATGCTTTGAAAAAATCACTTAAACGTGCCGAAAAGGCTTATCCTGAGTATTTGACATTTTTGGAGCAAAATTATCCCGATTATTACGCCTTGAAGTATGCCCAGCAGCCTGTGCGTTGTGAGGTATTGCAAAAACGAATGGATAAAGAGGATATAGTGGTGAATTATGCGGTGGTCGATTCTTTGGTTCATATATTATATGTAGACAATAATCAATTGGTATATGCAAACCGACGGATCAAGGTACGTTTGAGAAGTGTAGTAGGGCGTTATATTGCTTCTCTAAAGGGAGAGGAGCCTAAGGATTTTGTACGTTATAGCAATTTGTGGTATCATTTATTGATTGAGCCTATCGAAGAGCAATTGGATGGACGAGCTCTGGTGGTTATTCCTGATGCAGAACTCAATTATATACCATTTGAATTGATTCCGACCACAGATATTGCACAGGATTTTTCTGTAGGGGATCAAGATAATTTTAATCGGTACAAGGAGGTGCCTTACCTGTTGAGAAAGATGCCTATAGCATATAATTATTCTGCTACGCTCTATTTGGAGGCGCAAGAGCACGATTACTCGAAGGTGCCTGATGGTTTTATGGGCTTTGCCCCCGATTTTTCTAAAATAGAAAAGTTTAATTTGGGCAGGCGGCAACAAGCGTCTAGGTATCAAGATCTTTTGTTAACGCCGTTGGAAAATGCTGCCTTAGAGGTGGGGCGTATTGGGGAGTTGACCGAGGGGCGGACGTATATTGGAGAAATGGCAACAGAGTCGCAATTTAAGGAATTAGCCGCCCAGTATGGGGTGTTGCATTTTGCAACACATGGTATTCTCAATCACAAATACCCCCTATATTCCAGTTTAGTATTACTGGGAGATGAGAAAGAAGATGGCTTGTTGCATACGTATGAGTTGTATAATATGGAACTCAATGCGGAGTTGGTGGCTCTTAGTGCTTGTAATACAGGAGTGGGAACCATCAAAAAAGGAGAAGGAGCTATGTCTGTAGCTAGAGGATTTGCTTTTGCAGGTTGCCCCAATATTGCAATGACCTTGTGGCCTATTTCAGATCAAGCTACACAGGTATTGATGGAAAATTTCTATATCTATTTAATGCGAGGTATGCCCAAGGCAGAAGCACTTCGGCGTGCTAAATTGAGTTTCTTGGATACGGGTGATGGATTGATTTGTGTACCTTATTTTTGGAGTGGGCTTATTTTGGTAGGAACACCAGCTCCGATGCATAGTTTACAAACGTTTTCAGGAAACTGGGGGAGTACCCTTTGGTTGTCGGCTTTGATAGGTAGTGTTTTATTATTAATCATTGGATTTATTATTGTTAAAAAAAGAGCAGCATAACATGCAATGGTATAAGATCACATTAGGTTTGTTTTGGTTGGTGTTTGGCTGGATGGAGTATACACAAGCACAGGTAGCTAATTCAGCTGTTCCAACTGCTATTTATATTGGTAATGCCATTTTTGAATCTCCAATTAAAGGTGCTAAGGTAGCCTTGACGTTACAAGAAAATTTTGGCAATCAAAAACGTCCTATAAGTACCTTTGTAGGAGAATATATTTCGGATACTGCTGGAGTGATTACGGTTTCTTTGATTCCCAACAAGAGTTATTTGATACAAACGTCTAAGACAGGATATTACACACAATTATCCAAGGTAAAAACAACTAACTTTTCTAGGACACGTCAGAATAAGAAGGGGATTTCGTTACGCCCTCGCAATATTATTACTATAAAAGGAAACATTGCACTGACAGAAGGTGGACAAGGAAAAGTAACCTTGGTTGATAAAGAGACTGGGCATGGCCGCATCCAATTACTAGATAGGGGAGGGAATTATTCGCTCAAAGCGGTTAAAGAGACAGATTATGAGTTACATGTGTATGTAGAAGGATTGATAGATACGTTGGTTTTTTTGGACAAAGAAACCTTAAATCAAAGTACAGGTAATTTACCTGTAGTCTATGATTTTATACCCAATGCTCCTAGAGCCAACCACAAAAAAGGCGATGTGTGGCCACTAAATGATTATAACTTGCGTTTTATAGAAAGGACTACTCGTCCTTCTAGTGAAATATGGATGGATACATTGGCGCGCGTGTTGCGTGATTATCCCAAGGTAGTGCTGTCGTTAGGTATTCACACGGATTCTAGAAAAAGTGATCGCTTGAACTTGATCTTGTCTAAAAAAAGAGCAGCAGTGCTAATTGAAGAATTGGAAGAACGCGGTGTTAGTGCGGATCAATACACCTTTGATTTAAAGGCAGAAGATGAAATTTTGAATGGTTGTATTGATGGTGTACGCTGTAGCCGAAGAGAGCACGAAATTAACAATCGTGTGACGATAAAAGTCGCTGAAGGTAGGTTCTTTTTTAAGGACGAAGAAGAGTAAGTACGAGTAGTTACATTTTTAGGAGTGTACTCTTTATATGGACGGTGTTTTCCCATAAATGTTCATCCACATTATTATTTTTTATACACAGAGGTTGATGTCAGAATATGAACTAGATATTCTAGTATAGCTTCTATTTATTGCCCTTGATTATGACTAACATCAAGTATTTTTGGTTGTGTATATTGCTGTGGAGTTTAAACACTACTTTGCAGGCGCAAGCAGGCCCGTATCCTATTTTAAGCAATGCTCGTCCTATTGGTGTGGACACGGTACAGGTGTGTATGGGAGAGAGTGCTACTTTTTCTAGTTCTGCAACCAGTGTGTTAGGCATCATTATTATTACTCACAATTGGGATTTTAGTGGTGCGGTTGCTACCAATCCAGGTAATGTGGGAACGTATACCAATAGCAATTGGCAGAGCTCAGGCTTGTACCCTATTATATATAGCGCGGAGCGAAGTATACCAATATTAAACATTTCTACATCTGTTAGTGATCCTGATACGCTTTGGTTGTTAGTCGTAGATAACCCTAGTGTTATTCCAGCTAGGGATACCTCTACTTGTGCAGGGCAGGGCGTGCCACTAGAGCCTCAATTGGTTACATCTACAGATTCTATTACTTGGTTTTCGAGTTCTAATTTATTTGTTGCCCGTGCTGATTCGGCTTGGGCGACTCCAGGTAGCACTAATATTTATCAATACAAGGCATATACTCATATAATGAATTATGGAATTGATGAAGTGTTTTGTAGACGAGATTTAAGTGTTAGGGTAAATGTTTTGCCTCCTCCCAATGTACGTACCATAAACGATACGATCGTTTGTTTAGGTGATTCTGTACGATTGGACACCAGACGATTGTTAGCTCCTTTACCTCCTGGCCCTATTTCTTATGCGTGGTCTCTTGATCGCAATTTTAATACTATTATAGCCAATACCCGACTGCATTTATATCCTAATATACAGACGAATACTACTTTTTATGTACGAATGACGGATGGTAATGGATGTACAGGAGTGGATTCTATGCGGGCGACGGTTCGCTTTCGTCCCTTGCAGCCAGTAGCTAGTGTACTGGATAGTATTGTTTGTTTGGGCGATTTTATTGCTTTGAGGGCACAAGATACAAGTGTATTGAATATTTGGAGAGGGCCGAATGGATTTAGAGCATCTATAGGCTTGTTTGATATTCCTGCATTGGATGTAATCCAGACGGGGTATTATACAATTATAGCAAGAGATAGCTTTGGTTGTCCTTCTCTGCCTGATTCAGTTTTTGTACAAGTAGTGCCACCTACGCCACCACCTGCCATTTGGGGAGATGATGAACTATGTGAGGGGGATCCGATTAATCTTTTTGCATTTCCTGCTCCTCCTTTAGGTGCAATATTATATTGGATAGCTCCCAATGGTGATAGTTTGGGAGGGAATGCCTTAAATATTGCTTCGGATTCGATACACTATTTATCGGGAACTTGGACATTGGGAATGCTAGATGCTCAAGGTTGTGCGAGTGTTCGAGACACCTTAATTACGATTTATCCAGCACCTATATTAGGTAGTGGTATGCCGCCGCAGGTTATTTGTGAGGGCGAGGATGTGTTCTTGAGTGTATCCAATCTTGTAGCGGGTGTTTCTTATAGTTGGGTAGATACATTGGGGCAAACGGCACTTTCAGGAGCAAGCGGAACCATCTCTAATATTACAAATACAACCGTTTTTTTATTGCAGGGCATTACCCAACAATTATGTACCTACACCTTGGATAGTGTAACGGTATTCGTCAATCCTACTCCTCCTACTCCTGTGATTTACGGAAATAGTGTTTTTTGTGAAAGAGATCGAAATATTGTGTTTAGTACGGATACAACGGCTGCTTATAATTGGCGATTTAATGGTCAAACTATTTCTTTTCAAAAAGACTTGTTTATAGATACTATATTTCAAAGAAATGCAGGTACGTATAGTTTGTTTACAAGGGATGCGAATGGCTGTCTTTCGGATAGTGCTACAATTAATGTGGTGGTAAATGCACGCCCTGCAAAACCATCGATAGACACGAGTGCTACCACAACTATAGTTTGTGATGGTTTCCCTATTGCCTTGGTAGGGACAGTAGATTCGGGGTTGACGGCTACATGGATAGGTCCCAATAGTATTCGTTTGTCAGGTGCGAGTGTGGTGCTATCACCCGATAGTAGCTATTATGGTTCAGGAATCTGGAGATTGGTTGCAGTAGATACTCAAACCACTTGTGTAAGGCGTTCAGATACTATATTGGTTACCGTTCAAGATCAACCTAGTATTGTAGTGAGTAATTCAGGGCCTGTTTGTCTAGGGCAGTCAGCTGTTCTTACAGCAGCAGATTCTATATCTTCGGGGGCATTGTTAAATTATGTTTGGTTTAGAGATTCTTTATTAACAGACACCGTATGGCAGGGTTCTACAGTTCTTATCAATAATATCCAGACAGATACTACTTTTTATGTCCTTGCGAGCAATGCCGCAGGCTGTGTCTCTTTGGTCAAATCTACCACTATACAGATAGATGTTATACCTCCAGCTCCTAACATCACAGGTTTGCCATTGCCAGTTTGTGAAGGAGAGGATTTATCCTTGCAAACGACTACTAATGCACTAAGTTATCAGTGGAGTGGCCCGAATGGTTACAACAGTATACTTCGATCAACTGATATCAATTCTATAGATCCCAGTGATGCTGGGCAGTATTCGTTGGTAGTGAGCTACGCTACTGGTTGCCCGTCGCAACCAGCAGTACTGAATGTAACAGTACTTCCGATAGCAATTTCTCCTATTGCTATTGTCCCTAATTTTTTGTGTTCTAATGATACCTTGTATCTGACTACGGATAGTAGTAGCCGTTGCGGTCAATTGAATTGGATAGGCCCCAATACCTCCAATTTCCCCTTAACAGGAAATAATGTAATCATACCCCCTGGAGATTCTAATTATGTGGATGGTGCTTGGCAGGTAGAATGTATAGATAGTGTAACAGGTTGTTCAAGTAAGTCGTCCATTGAATTTTTAATTATCTTTTCGACTCCTCCTACTCCAATTGTATCCCCAGTACCTTCGGTGTGCGAGGGGGATACTGTATTACTTGCTATTGCTAGTACTATCAATACGGGAGATATCGTACGCTGGTATGCAGATAGTACACGCTCTACACTTGTAGATATAGGAATTTCCGTTTTTGTAGGCCCTATGGTGAGTAATCAAACCTATTATGTGGTCGTTACTGATAGTAATGGTTGTTCTTCTCCCGCTCTGCCTGTACCTATTACTGTGATTCCTAAGGCTCCTGCTCCTCCTATTATAGCAGATACCGCTTATTGTGAAGGGGAGTTGATTATTCTACAAACCTCTGTTAGTAGTACGAATTATGACTGGACTAGTAGTACAGGATGGAGTACAACGACTGCTAGTGCCATTGTAACCCTTAGTGCCAGTAACATTGATGTAGGAACCTATAATTTGAGGGTAAGGGATAGTTTTGGCTGTTGGACACAAACGGCTAGTTTTGATATTATTGCTATTAATGCCCCCCCTACGGTGCCTATAGCGAGTAGCAATAGCCCTATATGTGATGGCGAGGATTTAAATTTATTGACCAATTCTAGTTGTGACATCATACAATGGTACGGCCCCATTGGAGCGAGTAGTGCCACGGTTTTATCTTCTGATCCTAATTATAGAGACAATGGACAGTGGTATGTAGAATGTAGAGATAGTTTGACAGGCTGTAGTTCTATTTCTTCTACCATTACAGTAACGATACAAGATCCACCCTTATTGAATACTTTGATAATAGATGAGCCTGTTTGTGTAGGCGATGATTTGTTTGCTTTTGCCAGTGCCTCTTCTACTTCAGGCAATCCTCTGCAATACAGTTGGTATACCGATGCGACTAGAACTACTTTATTGGGAAGCCAAGATAGTTTGTATATAGCTAATGTCTACCAAAGTTTTTCGCTGCATTTAGTGATTACGGATCTTGCAACAGGTTGTGAAGATACGGCAATTATCCCCATCCTTATTCGTCCATTGCCACCCACACCCAGTATCTTAGGAGATTCTATTTATTGTGAAGGAGACAATTTGGATTTATTTACGTCTGTTAATGCCAGTGGTTATTATTGGACCGGTCCCAATGGTTGGGTAGATACAATGCCTCAAACTCAACGGGTACTGGATATCGTTGATGCGGGAACCTATTATCTATCTATAACCGATAGTTTGGGCTGTCCCTCCGATTTTAGTAGTCTTGTAGTAAGTGTAGAGCCTTTGCCCGATCCTGTTACTTTGTTTCATGGTGGCGGTGTTTGTGTGGGGCAAGATGCTACCTTGAATCTTTCAGGTGGAAGTTTAGGAAGTAGTTATGATTGGTATCAATTGCCTGGTAATAACTATGTAGGAACAGGCAATAGTATTGTTTTGCAGAATGTACAAGCTACAGATTCCGCTTATTATTATGTGTTGGCTGATTTGAATGGTTGTGAATTGGAAAGTGATTCTATTTTATTACCTGTTTACACCCCTAATGTGATTGCTCAGGCAGGGACTGACCAGTTGCTTTGTGGTTTTGATAGCACCCTACTAACTGCACAAACGCTCCCTGCTAGTGTTACAGGAATATGGACCAGCAGCAGTGCTGTGGCCATTCAACAGCCTACGGCTTCCAATACCTCCGTTGGCCCCTTGCCCCTTGGTCAGCATGTATTTTATTGGACACTCTCCAATCCTAGTTGTAGTAACTTTTCTACCGATAGTGTTATCGTAGAAGTCTTGCCTGCTACTTCTGAGCAAGCTCAAGCTGGTCCCGACCAACGTTATTGTGGCAATACTTCCATTAACTTGGCGGCTGTAGTGCCTCAAATTGGTACAGGTTGTTGGACACAATCTACTATACAAAGTAATACAGGGGTGATTATTATAGACACCCTAGATCCATCTACTGGAATTATAGGTTTGCAAGAAGGGCAGCAATACCGTTTTGTATGGCAATTGAAAAATGGGCGTTGCGGAATTTACTCCATAGATACGGTTATTATTACCATAGATAGCTTACCAGCCCTAGCAGCTGCCGCAGGCACCGACCAGAGCAATTGTCTTGGAGACAGTCTTACGCTACAAGCCGCTGCACTCTCTAGTGGACAAACAGGAACTTGGATAAGTTTGAATGGGGGAACAGTGCTATTTCCCAATCAAGCAAGTAGTGGTGTGGTTAATTTGGCGGTAGGCAGCAATGCTTTTGTATGGTCGCTCTCTACACCCAATTGTCCAGCGTACAGCCAGGATACCGTATTGATTATAGTGAATGATCCCCAACCAATTGCACAAGCAGATTACTTTATATTGCCTAGCAGCAGTAGCACGATCAATGTAATTGGCAATGATTTGCTGACAAATAATTGGACGATTAATGTACAACAATCTATAAGTCAAGGACAATTGACAAATTTGAATACTGGAGAATTTACAGTAACTTTGTCTAATGTGACGGGGCAACAGGAGTTTATTTATGAAGTTTGTGATGCTATTTGTGTCAATAGTTGTGATACGGCATTGGTAGTCTTATCTGTACAACAGTTGATGGAGTGTCCTATTCCCAATATTTTTACACCCAATAATGATGGTGTGAATGATCGGTTTGAAATCCCTTGTGTTTCGGAACAAAATTCAGCTTACTTGGCGGTGTATAATCGTTGGGGAGATGAGGTGTATAGAAGTGATAATTATGTCAATCAGTGGGATGGAACTTACGAAGGGGCTGTTTTGCCAGATGGAACCTACTTCTACATTGTACAATTGGCAGATGGTGTACGTACACAGGGTTCTGTAGAGATTCGTCGATAACATACAGAAGATTTGGTAGAAAATTATGAGAAAAATATCCATCAGAAAATTATGATTGCAATCCATTAAAGTTCTGGTGTTCAAACTATAAAAAAATGAAGTCCCTATTTGTTACACTACTTACTATTTGTTGTTATGCAATGAGCTATGCTCAACAAGAAGCGCAATTTACGCAGTTTATGTTCAATAAATTGTATTACAATCCTGCCTATGCAGGAAGTAAGAAAAATTTGTGCTTATCGGGGATTTATCGAAAACAATGGATTGGGATAGAACGCGCCCCAGAATCGGCCACCCTTCATGGACATGGTGCGGTCTTAAAAAATCGGTTGGGATTAGGATTATCTGTTAATTATGATAAAATTGGATTTACCAATCAAGTAAACATTGCCACCAATTATGCTTATATTATTCGTTTCAAAAAAGAAAATTTTTTAAGTATTGGCTTGCGTGCTTCGTTGGGGTATACCCAAATTCGTTGGGAAGCTGCCGCACCTACTCAAGTAGGCGACCAAGCAATCCCTGGAGGAGTCAGTAGCAAAGTACAACCTAATTTTGGAGCAGGATTGTATTATCAAGCCAAGCACTGGTATGTTGGATTTTCTGTACCCAATTTATTTGAACAGGAATTGGATTTTACACCCACCAATATAGGAGCAAGTGTGGTGCCCAAAATACGTCAACATTATTATTGGATGGGGGGCTTATCGTTTGATATTGCCAAAAATGTACAAATACAGCCCAATGTTCTTTTTAAGTATGTTGCGAATACGCCCTTGGATATGGATTTGAATTTGAGTTTTGTCTTTTTTGAGAAATTCTTGTTTGGAACCACCTTCCGTTTGGGAGATTCCTTTGATGTATTAATTAAGTGGCAGGTGGCTTCTCAACTCCAAATTGCTTTTGCTTACGATATTACATATACTCCATTGCAACAGTATAATGCAGGTACTATAGAGGCAATGGTAGAGTATTGTTTTATTAAGAAGAACGAAAAAGTTAACAACCCTAGATTCTTTTAGAACGACCAGAACACAGAATTACTTGCGTCTTTTTCTCTATTATTATTCATAATGGAAAAGTAGCAAATATGTTTAGATGATAATTGCTTATGATAAAATTAGGACTACTACTATTGCTATTGTGCTGGGGCATGGTTGCTATGGCTCAAAAAACCAAGGCGGAAAAAGTATATGAGGCACAAGGGTATGGTGTGTATTTACAAATGCTCAACAAAGAGGATATTGCCAATTTGGATAGAAAAACATTGGTAAGAATGGCCAATAGTAGTAGGAAGGTAGGAGATAGTCAAAGTGCCGAACGCCTTTATGAATCACTAGTAGGCTTGGACAGCCCTGACCCGCTTTGGCATCTGTATTATGCTCAGGCACTCCAAACCAATGGTCAATACTTAGAAGCCCGCAACCAGTTTCGCATTAGCGATGAAAAATTACGCAAAAAATCCAATGGTCGTCCTTACGACCAGCGTGCCCGTTTGGGTTGGGAAGCCTGCAATCGAATGGCAGAAATGAGCAGTATTGGGCCCGTGAGTGTACAAGCCGAAACAGCACTCAATTCCTCGAAGTTAGAGTTCAGCCCTATGTTTTATAGAGACGGGCTGGTATTTGTTTCTACCCGAACCAAGGGAGAGCGCAAAGATCGATGGCTCAATGATAATTATATGGATTTGTATTATGCCAAACGCCAAACAGACGGCTCGTTTGAACCTCCCGAATTGTTTGCTGATGAGCTAAAAACAGCTCTACATGAAGGGCCTTGTACCTTTACCAAAGATCAACAAACGATTTACTTTACACGCAATGACCTCTACCAGGGCAAGCGAGGCAAAAGCAAAGATGGCACAACCAAGTTAAATTTATATCAAGCAACTTTGGTAGAAGGGGAATGGACGGAGGAAAAGGAATTGCCCTTTAATGATCCTGATGTCGATCAAGCACACCCTACCTTGTCTAGCAATGGTCGTATTTTGGTGTTTGCTAGCAATGCCAAAGGGGGTTTTGGGGGAATGGATTTGTGGGCAACACGTTTGGAGCAAGGATCGTGGAGCCAACCTGTCAATTTAGGGGAACGTATCAATACGCCTGGAGATGAGGTTTTTCCCTTTATTCACGAAGATGGTACCCTGTATTTTTCCTCTAATGGTTGGTCTAGCCTTGGTGGATTGGATATTTTTGTAGCGACACAAGTATACAACCATCCCGATTCTCTATGGGAGTATCCTTTTAATGTGGGAACACCTATCAACAGCTCTTATGACGATTTTGGGTTTATTGCCAATAAGGAAAAAACAATGGGCTACTATACTTCTAGTAGAACCGAAGGGCAAGATGATATTTATCAGTTTAAGGTAGAGCATTCTTTTGATCAGGTAACCCCCTTGCCGAGTATTACTGTAGATGTTTGTGTGTATGATGATGATACGCGTTTGAGATTAGATCAGGCTACTGTAGTTGTACAGCGAGATGCTGAAATTGCTGCAGATTCGTTGGTAAGCATAACAGGGGAGTATGGTTATACGGTTTGTCAGTTTCGAGCGGGCGACCCTTATTTTATTACGGTCAATAGATTGGGCTACATAGGTGTTTCGGATTATTTTATAATGCCCAAAGATGCCAATGCCTTGGATGAATATTGTATAGGCTTGGCACGTGATCCTTCTTTAATTATAGCAGAGACTCCACCAGAAGCCATTGAAAAAAGAAAAATTTACAGTACTACCGATATTCCACCTGTTAATTACACGTATGATCCGAGTCAACCTTTACCTCCATTGCACGTCAAGGGAAAGGTATTGAATGTAGACTATGATCGACCGTTGCCGCAAGCCAGTATTATTTTATTAAATCGCTGTACAGGAGAACAATTGGTAATGGAAGTGGCTGATAATGGAGAATTTGGTTTTCCCTTGGAATGTGGTTGCGAATATGTAGTAAAATCCAAGAAGAATCGATTTTTTGAAGATAATCAGGTTATTTCACTGTTAGAGGAAGCCGATTGTGAGCGGGCTATTCAATTAGATTTGGCTATGAAGCCCAATATTGATCGTACAGGCAACCCTTTATTCTTAGTAGATGAATTTGACCCCGAATCTATTAAAGAGGGAGATGTGATTGAACTCAAGAGTATTTTTTATGATTATGATAAATGGAATATTAGAACTGATGCGGCCAGTGATTTGAAAACTTTGGCCAATATAATGAAAGAAAACCCTAGCTTAGAAATCGAATTGTCGTCCCACACTGACCAACGTGGTTCAGAAATATACAACCAACGTTTATCAGAAAAACGCGCTCGTAGTGCTCGCGAATATTTGATAGGCAGGGGGGTAGAGGCCAGACGCATTGCCGCAGTAGGCTATGGAGAAAACCGCCTCAAAAATACGTGTAACATTTGCTCTGAAGCCGACCATCAAGAAAATAGGCGCACGGAAGTTTTAGTTACTAAATTTGAAAAAACCAATAGATAATACTCTTAAACCCCTAAAGTCTTATTGTTTGTTTGGTCAAGAAGTTTTATTTACTCGTTATGAATCGTCCATTAATAGTCCCCATAGTCGCCCTTCTTTTTTTGCTTTTTTTCTCAGTAAGAACAGCAAAGGCAACGCACGTATTAGGTGCTGAAATCAGTTATCAACACTTAGGAGGTTCACAGTATGAAATTGTTCTCTATGTATATAGGGATTGTAATGGAGTTGGATTGGGGAGCACCCAGCAAATAGATTGGCAGTCGAGTTGTGGTTCTGGATCCAATACATTACGCTTTCGAGGCAAGCAAGAGGTCAGTAACTTATGTCCTACTACACCTTCTGCTTGTAATGGGGGTAGTGGCCCCTATGGCGTAGAACGTTACCATTATAGTAGGATCGTTGATATCGTTTCTTTCTGTAAGAACGTAACCATGTCATGGAGGCGTTGCTGTCGAAATGCTATTATTACCAATTTAAGCAATCCAAATAATGAAGGGGTCTTTGTAGCAACTTTCTTAGATAATGGAAATTTGGGGTCTCCTCCAGTACCCAATTCTACCCCTATTTTTGCCAATCCTAGTAGCTTTTCTAGTTGTACAGGCGTGAATGTCAATCAAAATTTAGGCGCATCGGATCCAGATGGAGATTCTTTGAGTTACACCTTGATTAATTGTATGGACAGGGCCAGTATACCTGTTACTTATGCAGCTGGTTTTAGTGGTGTCAATCCCTTAGGAGCAGGCTCAAACCTTACAATTGACCCTGTTACAGGAGCCATTAGTTATAATACCAACATAGCCCAAGTGGCGGCAATCTGTATTCGGATAGATGAATTTAGAAATGGTTCTTTGATCGGTTGGTCTACACGAGATGTGCAAGTTAATGTACAAAATTGTAACAATACGCCACCTGTTTTATCAGGAGTGAATGGAGGTACTAATTTTATGGTAAATACTTGCGTAGGACAAAGCCTAAATTTTACAGTACAGGGTAGCGATGCAGATGCTCATAATATAGTAATTAATGCCAACCTTACAGGGGTATTTAATACGGCTAACTTTACACAAATAGGAACTACAGGAAATTTTTCTTGGATACCTACCCTTGCCGATACGGGCACACACATCTTGACGCTCAATATTGAGGATGATGGTTGCCCATTGCAACGAAGCAATACCTATACCTATGCTGTGAATGTATCTGGGCCCGAACCTCCCTTGAGCATTAGTCCTCGCGTTTCTATTTGTCGAGGAGACAGCGTACCCTTGACTATAAGTAGTACCTCTCCTAATGTTCAGTCCTATAATTGGAGTCCTGCAATAGGCTTGTCCAATACAACAGGGTCAATAGTACAGGCCAGTCCTGCAATTACGACTACCTATATAGGAGAAGCCATCTACACCACAGGCTGTAGCGATCAGGCTTATGTAACGGTAGAAATACAGCCTACGCCCATTGTTGGTGTTTTTCCTAATAATAGGAATGTTTGCGGCGGTTCTACCATAACACTGAGCGCAAATACCAATCTACCCAATAGGCAGTTTATATGGAGAAATGCAAGTAGTACGATTATTCCCAGTACCACAGCTGGACTTAGTTCTTCGGCTATCGTTACCATGCCTACCACGACAGGGGTATATACATGGACGGTAGAAGTACAAGACCCTATCTCTGGTTGTAGTACAACAGAGGTGGTGACACTGACTACCAACCAACCTAGCAATTCCAGTACTTGTAATACCATATATGCTTCTACGACAGGATTACCAACTGCTTTGGGTACACGCAGTGACCCTACGACACTACAGGAAGCATTAAGCCGCTCTAGCTGTAATGCTAAAATTATCAAGTTAGCAATAGGTACGTACAATATAAATTCTGCACTCTTAGTTGGAAGTTACACGACCTTAGAAGGTGGATTTGACCCTAATAATGGATGGCAAAAAACAAGTTCAGCAGGTGCTACTACTATCAAAAGGAGCAATAATAACCCTGTAGGAATCCCTCATCAAGATTGGCATTTAACAGCTATAGAAATCACGAATGCAGAAGGTTTTCGCTTACAAGATTTGACCATAGAGGTAGAGGATGCTAGAGTTGGTGATTATGGGGCTTCTGTTTATGGGATTTACATGAATAATGTTTCTAATTATAACATCACAAGAGTTTTAATAGATGCTGGAGATGCTGCTGATGGAGAAGATGGCCGAGATGGTTGTGATGGTGCTAGAGGACAAGATGGTGGTAGTGGGGCTACCAATGGTACTCCTAGTTATGGTGGCATTGGAGCATATGGATGGGCATGCAATCTAGGTGCATTCCATCTGCCTCCTACTGTTCCATTAAACCCTAATAATACTTTAGTATCACTAGGAGGCTTTGGTCGTAATGGGGATGATGGGTACGATATGGCTCCGAGTTCAAACCAAGGCGGTTCTGGTGGTGTGGGCGGCTGGGGCGCGCGGCCTGGGATGGTGTCTACTGCTGCTGGTGATGGAGGACAAGGAGGGCGAGGGATACTAGGAAATATACCCAACCCACCAAACCCTGGAGTAGGACAAGGATTTACACCATCATTAACGCCTTCTACTATGGGTCCAAATGGAAGACCTGGTATGAACGGCGCGAATGGAATGGATGGTAATATGTTGCCCAATCCTTCGCATACCAATGGACGCTTTGCTGCTGTTAGAGGAGAAGATGCTAGAAATGGTGGTGGTGGTAATGGCGGCTCTGGGGGCGGTGGTGGTAGATCAAATTTCATCCCATATCCTCCTGGAGCTAGTGGTGGTTCTGGTGGCGGCGGTGGCTCTGGTGGTGGTGCTGGCGAAGGTGGTAGTGGTGGCGGAAGTTCCTTTGGTATTTATATTCATAACAATGGAGCCAATGGATACGTAGAATATTGTGAGGTTGATGTTGGAATTCAAGGCGATGGAGGTGTTGGGGGGACTGGTGGCCCTGGTGGACAAGGTGGACAAGGTGGAAATTTAGCTGGTACTTCTTTTCCTTCTAGTCGTGGTGGTGACGGTGGTAGAGGAGGTGACGGTGGCGATGCTGGCGATGGGCGAGATGGACTAGCTCTTGCAGTCTACGTCTCTAATGGAAGTGTACCTTTGGTAATTAGTGATACTACATTTGACCTAAGCAATCAGCGCGAATTAATAGCCCGTGGACTTAATTGTGTGGGAGAGACTATAACTTATAACAATGGTGGTATATCTGGTTCAACCAATTGGAATTTTGCGGTAGGAGATCCAAGTGC
Source organism: Aureispira sp. (assembly GCA_045105775.1). GTDB lineage: Bacteria > Bacteroidota > Bacteroidia > Chitinophagales > Saprospiraceae > Aureispira. Next base: position 16,479 of record JBGCDW010000171.1, on the reverse strand, counting down.
AGCAAGCCCTCCTGCGATGATTGGTGTACCTGGGCCTAGTTTTAGTACTACTTATGTTAGGGATGGAAGATTTACAGTTTTTAATAGTGTATCAAGTGATCCACAAACCTACACAGGTTTTTTTCACGTAAACAGTGCAAATGCAGATACGGCTAGAATAGCCACTACTGCATTGCCATTTAGAGGTAATCCCGATACCGTAACCCTTTGTCGGGGGCAGTATGCTACTTTTGAGAGCTTGACTCCTGGAGTGCGATACAATTGGGATTTTGATGGTGCGATTACAAATCCTGGTAATGTCCAAATTACATCCAATACACCGTTTAATAATGTGGGCGTTTTTACAATAACACTGGAGGTAGAAACGGCTTGTTGTGGGCCAGGTGTACCCGATACCATTATTTTGATCGTTGGTGCGGTGCCCAATCTTAGTAATGCGGCATTGAGTGTTGATCTTTGTGAGGGCGACTCAGAATTATTGACCGTTTTAGGGGTATCAGCTACAGACACGATTATTTGGACACCCGATCAAAATTTGATACACTTATCGGTAGATTCTGTTTTGGTGGCTCCTACTACTACTACTACCTATAGAGCTACGGCTTATTCTCAAGTAATTACTAATAGCCAAACAACTTATAATTATGCTTGTCCTGCTTCTACAGAGTTCACCATAACCGTGCACGATAAACCAGTTATTGCACTTACAAGTGTAGATATAGGGTGTACAGTGCTTGGTAGGATAACTGCTAATGTCATAGGAACTGGTAGCTATACCTATAATTGGCCGTCGTTATCAACATCGGGTAATCCTGTCAGTATAACCAATGTAGGAAACTATACCGTGCTAGTAACAGATAATGCCTATAATTGTCAGGATAGTGCAACCGTATATGTGGGCTTAGACACCACCAATCCAATCCTATTCTTGATTAGTAATACAGGAGAAAGTTGTGTTGGAGCGGCAGATGGCACGGTTGATATGGTTGGTACAGGTGCTAATGGAATCTATAATTTTACATGGTTAGTTGGCTCTTCTGCAAATGCCTTTAATGTAACGCGTGATACTGTTAGCAATCTAGCCGCAGGGAGTTATCAAGTAAGAATTGAAGATGTCGGCAATGGCTGTTTTACGGTGAATACGTTTGAGGTGGTATCACCTAGTATTATTCAAATAGATACTTTACAATTAGTGCTGCCCAATTGCTCCAATCGGCTCAATGGAATATTGGAGGTAGAGGCACTTGGTGGCACAGGAAACTTGAATTATTATTGGTCTACAGGAGATAGTACAGCTTTGATTAATAATTTAGATACTGGACGCTATGTTGTTACGGTTACTGATGGTAATAACTGTGTACTAATTCAATCATTTGATCTTTCTAATTATAGCACACCACTTTCTGTAACGGCCACCGTCACTTCTGCTTATAGTGGTTTTGGGGTTTCTTGTGCTGGGGGGTGTGATGGAATGGCAACAGCAACGATTGGAGGTACTGGAGGATCATATAGTTATCTTTGGAATAATAATGAGTTGGGAAATACTGCTACAATGCTTTGTGAGGGCAATGCTTTTGTTGTGGTAACCGATACGACAACAGGTTGTACGGCTATAGATACTGTCTTTTTAACCGCTCCTCCTAGTTTGAATATTACAGGTATACTTACCCTGCCCACTGCTTGTTCTGGATCTACAGGTATAGCGGAGGTTAGTGCATCGGGGGGAGTGCCTTCTTATTCGTACGATTGGTCGAATGGGGTGTCTAATATTGGCAATACTACTCGGGTTAATAATTTAACTATAGGAACCTACATTGTTAGAGTGATTGATGCCAATGGCTGTGTTGTTGCTGCAACTACTCGGATTAGTCAAGCTCCTGATCCTGCTCCACCATCTATTCCTGCTGTACAAAATGTTTGTACTGGAGATACCCTTTGGTTGCGAAGTACCACGTTAACTGCTGCTCAATACGTATGGAAAAATGCAGGTAGTTTTACATCTAGTCAAAGAGATACTTTTGTCTATCCAGTTACTTTATCAGATTCTGGCTTGTACACTTTAGAAATAACAGATGCACAGGGTTGTACTTCCGATAGTACTATGCTTGTCGTGGTTAGTCCTACTCCTCCAAGGCCTTCTGTTCTTGGCGACACCGTTTGTTTGGGAGATAATGTGCAACTGAGAACTTTTCCTTTGTTTATTGTTACCTACTGGCGTTCTCCCTTAGGCGACACTATTCTTAATGGAGGTATCTTAGATTTATTATCTACAGATTCCAATTATGTGTCAGGCAACTGGACAGCATGGCATGTAGATACACTAACAGGTTGTTCCTCTGATAATTCTTCGCCAGCTATTCTACAAATAGATAGTTTTCCTAGCAACATTAGTATTAGTAATACAAGCCCTGTTTGTTACAATCAATCGGCAGTGTTGAGTGCTAGTTCTCCAAATAGTTACATTTATATTTGGTCTTCTGATAGCTTGCGTAGCGATACACTGGCTATTGGTAATACCTATATTACACCCCCTATCACTAGCAATACCATAGTCTATTTGCACACACTTACAGCAGCAGGATGTGCCAATATACAGGCCGTGCCTGTATTGGGTTATCCTCCTAATACGGTGTCTATAAATCCCCGTAATACCTTATTGTGTGAAGGCGACCAACTGACGTTAACAGCCAGTGCAAGTTTAGTGAATAGTACTTACCGATGGACAAGCCCATTAGGATTTGTATCCTTTACGAATACGGTACAATTGAGTAATATACAGGTGGGTTATACAGGTTGGTTTAGAGTCGTTGCAACCGCACCCAATGGTTGTAATGCTATTGATTCTATTTTCATTAATGTCAATAATAATCCTCCCACTCCCGTTTTGGTGCAATTATCAAGTTGTGCAGGAGATAGTTTGCGCTTGAGTCATGGAGGTACTTGCGATAGTACCGTATGGGAAGGCCCTACTGGTAGGTTGTATACTACTTCAGGCAATCAATTAATGATTGATGCTTCTAATGCAGATTATCAGGATGGTATTTGGGTAGCGCTTTGTTATAATGTGGCGACCAATTGTTTTTCTTTGTCCAGTTCTATATTGGTAACGATACCTCGGACACCAAGGAGTAGAGGCATAATAGCACCTTCTCCTGTGTGCTATGGCGACAGTGCTTTTTGGCAAACGACACCTATTCCCGGTGTTAGTAATTATAATTGGTACAATGCAAGTGGTACGGTATCCATTAATGGACTACAAGCAGGATTAGCCAATATTACCAGTGATACAATGTTGTATTTGGAGGTACAAGAAAATGGCTGCACTTATACTATAGACTCCGCTCAAGTTCGAGTGAGGCCCCTTTCTCCTGCGCCTGTGATTGTTGGCAATCCCCAATGGTGCGAAGACGATAACTTGTTTTTAACCACCAATAGACTTGCCGCAGGGTATATTTGGACTGCACCTAATGGAACGAATTATACTGGACAATCGCTATTGATCCCTGCTATTACAACTCTAGATGCAGGATGGTATAAATTAGTGGCGATTACTCCCAATAGTTGTACTACAGCAGTAGATAGTATTTTAGTACAAGTACAAGCACGGCCTACAGCACCTACAATCATAAGTTCTGCTTCCGTTTGTGGAACCGATTCTCTGATTTTGGAAGCAACCGCAGCGTGTAGTAATGTAGTTTGGACGGCACCAGATGGCAGACAATGGGCAGGTAATCGAATTGCATTTGCTCCAAATACTTTAGGGTATCTTTCGGGAACATGGGAGGTTGCTTGTGCTGCTATAGGAATAACTTGCAGCTCTATTGCGAGTACTATTGTTATTAATATACAAAGTCCACCAACTCCTACTATTACGGCTACCAATCCTATCTGTATAGGAGATATTGCAATTTTGAATACTAATAATGGCATGTTTGCTACGGTATGGTATAGAGATGCTGCTTTGACAGATACAGCTGGAGTAGGAGCTGTTTTGAGTGTTAATAATATCCAAGCAGATAGTACTTATTATGCTGTTCATATTGCTGCTGCTAATGGTTGTGCTTCTGTTTCTAGGTCTGTAACGTTGTTGGTGTTGCCAAGCGTAGTATTAGATGCTGGCCCAGACCAAACATTATGTGAAGAGGATGATTTGTCCTTGACTACAACAAATGCTTTTAGCTCCTATATTTGGACGGGGCCCAACTGGTCAAGAAGTAGTTTACGTAGCTATGTTATTAGTGATGTTGATTTGTCAGATACAGGCAATTATATTGTCCAAGCAACAGATATCAATGGTTGTGTGTCTCGCGATACGGTTGGTGTGGTGGTTGTCCCATTACCATTGGAACCTATTGTAGCACCATTCCAGCAAATATGTTCAACAGATACCTTGTTTTTGAGTCCAGACTCTCTGTTTGCCCAATGTGATTCTATGTATTGGGAGGGCCCCAATGGGCAAATCATTGGAGGAAGCCATCTACAGATTCTACCTACAGATAGTGCTAATTTTGTAGGGGGAATCTGGGAGTTGTACTGTTTAGATACGACCACCAATTGTAGCAGCGAATCCAATAGTCAACTAGTGGTTATTACAGCTACACCAAGTCCACCAACCATAACACATAGCAATACCGTATGTCTAGGAGGGGCGATTACGCTCAATGCAACGGCTGGTGCTGGTATTATCAATTATTATTGGTATGCTAATAGTAACCTGGATTCTATTATTGCTACAGGGTCCAATCCAACCATTAACAATATTACTAGTGATACTATTTTTTATTTAATTGTTGAAAATGGGGCGGGATGTTTATCTAATGTTGTGTCTACGTCTGTTGCCGTATCTCAACCAGTCAATACGCCCAACATCATTGCAAATACAGCTTATTGTGAAGGAGATGCCTTGATTCTTACAAGTAATACGACTGCTGTATCTTATCAATGGACAGGGCCCAGTGGATTTAGTGCCACAGGAGCGCGTGTGTTGGTGAGTCCATTGGCTACTTCAAGCTTGTCAGGGGTGTATACACTGACAACAAGAGATAGTTTCGGTTGTATTTCTCTAACGAATTCTATTCCAATCACTATTCATATTCCTGCACCTGCGGCACAATTATCAACCAATGCGCCTATCTGTGAAGGTGAGGATCTGTTATTGTGGCCAAATGGTGGTTGTAGCAATTATGAATGGGTGACACCTCTGGGTAATCGTTTTCTAAGTACTAGTGACACACTGGTGCTGAACGCACTAGACTCCAATTATCAATCAGGTAACTGGTATAGCATCTGTATTGATACCCTTACAAGGTGTCGAGTACATTCGGATACGATTAATGTAACGATCAATTCATTGCCCGTTTTGTTAGGGGCTAGTAATAATGGGCCAGTATGTTCTGGAGAGCCTGTACAATTGAGTGCCGCTGTGGGAACGTTAGTATCTTTAACTTGGTACAGTGATCCAACTTTTCAAACAGCCATCTCCAGTTCATTTGTACCAACAGCAAACCAATGGGTTTATGTCAGGGCAGATAATGGGACAGGCTGTACGACTATAGATTCTACTTACGTAGAATTACACCCCCCGATTATAGGTAATATGATAGCCAATATAGATACTTTGTGTGAGGGAGATGATTTAATACTCAGTAGTCCATTACTGATAAGTCAGTACCAATGGACGGGCCCCAATGGATACAGCAGCACGCTTCAACAGCCTACCGTATTTTTAGCCGCATCTTCTTCCGCTGGGGCGTATTTCTTAACGGTAACGGATCAAAATGGCTGTACCCGTACCGATAGCATACAAGTAGTGGTGAATGCGTTGCCAATTTCGCCAAGTCTGACAGCTATAGGAACCCTGTGTGTAGGAGATAATTTTACCTTATCTACACCCAATGTAGCAGGATATACTTATAAGTGGATACGTTGGCCACAAGGCACAGTGATGAGCAATACCAATACTTATACGGTAGTGACGAGTACTTTGGCGGACAGTGGGCGTTATTATGTAGAAGTAAGCAATGGTGATTGTGCGGTAGGGTCTTTGGACACTATTCTAGTAGATATTATCAACCCTTTGAGCGTGACCGTTTTTGCTGGATTGAACCAACAATGGTGTGGCCAGAACAATGCTGTATTAACAGCTACTGGATTACCTACAGGATATACAGGTACATGGACAAGCAATAATAGTACTGTTATCATTAGTCAAGCAACGAGTAATACGACTGCTGTAAGCAATTTACCCTTAGGAACAACTACATTCTATTGGACAGTCAATCAGTCCATCTGTAACTATCAGCAGAGCGACTCTGTCCAAATTACCCTACTTTCTTTGGGCACAGATACTGCTTATGCAGGAATAGACCAAACGATTTGTTTACCTGCTTCTGTTCAATTGAACGCGAGTAACACTAGTGTTAGTGTAGGAATTTGGAGTCAGAGTATAAGCCAGGCTAGTACAGGTGTGGTCATCACTAATCCTAGTCAAGCTAATACAGGAATTAGCGGATTAGTAGTAGGGCAAAGCTATGATTTTATTTGGTCCATTAATCGTGCGGGCTGTCCAGTACATAGTAGCGATACGGTTACCATAATTGCTGGATCAGCACCACTAGTTACCGCTTATGCTGGCGAAGACATTTACACCTGTGGAGAAGATACCATTTGGCTCAATGCCACTGCTACTCCTTTTGTTAATGGAACATGGAGCAGCAATCGCAATTTGATTTTTGGCGATAGTAGCCAAAATTCTACTTGGGTAACTGGCTGGAACAGCGATACAACGGTGGCTTATTGGTCGCTATCGGGTAGAGTCTGCCGCAATTATAGCCAAGATAGTCTATTTATTATCAATACACCTATTAATATTTTAGCGGAACCAGATGCGTTTTCTGTAGTGGCAGGACAATTAGAACAAGTTTATGTATTAAACAATGACCAATGGTCAGATGATTGGGATATTTTTATTTATAGTCCGTTGCCAAATGGCCAAATAACCAATCAGAACAATGGTTGGTTTGATGTTACCGCTCCTGAAGGTGATAGTTTACAGTACTTCGTTTATGAATTGTGTGCCATAGAATGTCCCGCAATTTGTGATACAGCTCTAGTAGTTTTACAAGTAGATGATATAGGAGACTGTGATCCACCTAATATTTTTACACCCAATGGAGATGGTGTGAATGATTATTTTGCTATTCCCTGTTTGGATCTTTCACCCAAAGCCTATTTGGCGGTATTTAATCGTTGGGGAGATCAAGTATACGAGTCGGATCGTTATGGCAATCAGTGGGATGGTAGACACAATGGACAAGCGTTGCCTGATGGAACGTATTTCTATATTCTCAGAATCGATAACCAAGGAACAGTACAAGGCTCTGTAGAAATCAGACGCTAAAGCTCCATGCAAGAATACAGTGTTCTCAATACTGTATTCTTGCATTTTTTTCTAATGACGAAAAAATATATGGCAAAATAACGCCAAAAGGGGTTACTTTCTTAGGTCTAAAACCATGCAATCAATAATAATAGTAACAAAATCCAATTACTGATTGGATGCTATTACGCTTTCAAAGTATTTATTTTTTGATTTTTTTTCTAGAAAAAAAAATCAAAAAGCACCAAGTATTGCTCAAACTTGTCATAGTCTAATAATAAAGGGCTACTCTTATGTTAATTAGCTGCTATACTTAAGATAGTATTTAAAAAAAAACTTACTTTTGAATATCACCTTCTCAAAATACTGAAAGAGTATGGTTGTTAATCTTGAATTATTTTTATGATAAACAACAATTATTTATTCTATTATTGAACATTGAAAAAAAATAATTAAAACCAACTTTATCACACCTATTGTAATTGTACCTATTTTTACCATTAACACTCAACAATTGTTGTTACCAAGCGCTTAGTTTGACTGCCCCACTAGCCCATATGTAGTAAGTGCCAATAGGAGCGAAGATTTGTTAGTATAATGTGATAAATAGTCAGACAAATACGATTTAGTTTGGGTCTTGATAAATGTTCTAATCCCCGGAATATGGATGAACTTTCACACAAAAGTCAAACCTATACACCTTTTACCCTCTTATTGTTTTTAATGCTACCTTTTTGGGGGTATACCCAATTGACAAACTACCAAAATACAGTTACCAAATGCTATACAGGCTTTTCCCCTAGCATTAGTAATAGTACAGGGCAATTAATAGGTTTTGTCAGTTTCACAGCAGCCGATGTTCCAGCAGGACATCGGGTATCTGATGTAATTGTTGAAATTGTTTGGTCCAAAACTAATGATGGGAGTTGTGTGTACAATGGCCCTGATGCGGCCGATCAAAGCCATGTAGGATTTCTAGTACAAGGCCCAGCAGGAACAGGTGGTGCTCGGTTTTTGGCTACTTCTACGTTTACTGCTAACAGTACTATTCCTGCTACCACTTCTAGCTTTACAGGAACAGGTAATGTGGTATTTGACACTATTGTATTTAAACAAGGAGCCCCTTCTTTATTACCAGCAGGAATGCCTGTACTAGGTCGTGATACGGTAAACCCCAACAACAATCCACTTTCTTTTTATTTTGGTAAAGATCCTGTTGGATTATGGCGTGTGGGTGGAATTGATGACCCTCCATCTTCTGGTCCTCCTTTGTGTATACATTCTTATTGTATAACACTAGTGACCTGCGAAGTGGATCGCTTGGAAGCCATCTGTAAAACTAATACTACAATAGCATTGGATTCTGCTGGTGTGCATACGTTTGCATTCAGCGATATTGATAGTGCCAGTGATGTTTCTTGTCGCGTGAAGAATCTTAGTTTCTCGCCTGCTTCTGTTAATTGTTCAGATGCAGGTACTGTTGTGCCTGTTACCATGACTATTCAGGATCACCTAGACAGTGTTTTTTCTTGTGTAAGCCAAGTCTTGGTAGAAGATCAAGAAGCTCCAACGCTAATAGGTTGTGCGCCCAATGTTTATACTACGTTGTATTTAGGAGCGGATGGTCGAGATACTTTCTGGGCCGATTCTTTGACCGTTATAGACAACTGTGGCCCCATTATTAAAGAAGTTCGGAGTATTTTTCCTTCTGCTTTCGGTCCCTTTATTGTTTTTAATTGTGTAGTAGGGGTGCAGCGGCTCAGGGCACGGGCAACAGATGCTAGTGGCAACCAATCTGACTGTATTGTTAATGTAAGAATTGTTGATACTATACGCCCAACAGCAGTTTGTGGAATTGATACGGCTTACCTAACTTCTAACCCCAACGGTGAAGTGACCGTACCAGCAATACGGCTCGATGGAGGAAGTACTGATAACTGTGGCAATATAGCCAATCGTTGGATTGGCAATCGATTTGATCCGCCACCTGTATTTACTTGTGCCGATTTAGGCACCCATACGCTACGCCTAATCGTAGCCGATGCTCAGGGCAATTTGGATACTTGTGATAACGCACAGGTCGTGGTCGTAGACACCATCGCTCCTACAGCAGTTTGTAGGCAAGACACCATTTATTTAAATGCCAGTGGAGTGGCAACCACTTTTGCCGCTAATATAGATGGAGGCTCTACGGATAGTTGTGGTATTGATAGTATTAATGTTAATGGTCAAAATAGCATCAACTTTGATTGTAGTCATGTAAATAATGTACAACCTGCTGTCTTACATGTTTTTGATCCTAGTGGCAATATGGATTCGTGCATCAGTTGGATTGTTGTACAAGACACATTTGCACCATTAGCTAGTTGTGGCACCGCTACCGTTTATTTAGATGCTGCTGGTAACGCGACAGTCAATGCAGTAGATTTAAATAATAATAGTATTGATGTGTGTACAGGAACACAATTGAGTTTTGATATTAATGGCTCATCGACATTGGCGTTTGATTGTAATGCTGTGTTGAGCAATCCTAATCCGATCACCTTAACCGTTCGAGACACGTTTAACAATGCCAGTACTTGTACCGCCTTTGTGACAGTCATGGATACCATTACTCCTGTAGCCAGTTGTATGAACCCAACGATTGCGCTAAACGGTTCTGGAGTAGCTATACTAACACCTGATTTGCTGAGTGCAGGTAATACGGATAATTGTGTGATTGTAGATAGTTTTATTAATACAATAGGGACAACATTTATTTCCTATAATTGTACAGCCATCAATACGCCACAAACCGTTAATCTAATTGTTTCGGATGCAGCAGGAAACACCAGTAGTTGCCAAGCTACCGTCACCATCGTAGATAATTTAGCTCCTGTAGCGCAGTGTTACAGCCAGACTATTGTAGCTATAGGTGCCGCAGGAACAACAACCATTACACCCAGTATCATTGATTCTAATAGTACCGATAACTGTATAATCGTAGACTATCAAATTAATGGTGGCAGTAGTGTCACCTATACTTGTGCCGATTTAGGCAGTCAAACTGCTGTATTAACCATACAAGACTCTGCTGGAAATATATCCTCTTGTAGCACGCCTATTCAAGTGGTTGATAACAGCAACCCAACTGTTGTTTGTCAAAACCTAACAGTTGCCTTAAATAATTCAGGAATTGCCACGATTACCCCTGATAGTGTGTTGGTCTATCCTGCCACAAATGATAATTGTGGAATCGCCAATACAAGTTTTGCTACAGGCAATACGATGACCTTTGATTGTGATAGTATTGGCCAACGCCGTGTACAAGTTTTTGTAACGGATACGTATGGCAATACTGCTAGTTGTCAAACGGTAGTAACCGTAGAGGATAACACAGCACCTACTGCCAATTGTCGCCCTGTGCCTTTTGTAATACAATTGGATAACAATGGTGTTGGTGTAGTAACCCCTGCCGATATTAACAATGGAAGCACCGATTTGTGTGGAATAGATACGTTATTAGTCAATGGAGTAGATAGCTTCTTTTTTAACTGTGTTAATATAGGTAATAACACAGTTACCTTATTGGTAGAAGATAGCACAGGTAATCAAGATTTTTGTACCGCTACCGTTACAGTAAGAGACGCAAATCCTCCTACAGCACTTTGCAAAGATACAACGCTTTATTTAGGAGCATCAGGAGTTGTAACGGCCCTACCTTCATACATTGATGATGGAAGTGTGGATAATTGCAACATTACACTATCTATCAATGGCACCTCCTCTGTAAACTTTAATTGTAATCAAGTTGGAGTCAATCCTGTACAACTCGTGGTAGAAGATGCTTTTGGCAATATTAGTCAATGTCCTGCCAATATTACAGTAGAAGACACGATAGTGCCAACAGCCAATTGTGCTCCCCTTGGCAGTGTGGTGGTCTATCTGGATAGTAGTTGTTTTGCTACGCTCCCAGCTGCTGTATTAAATAATGGAAGTATAGATAACTGTAATCTACCTAACAATGCCTTCAGTATAGGTGGCAATCTGAATGTTAATTTTACAGCCGCAGATTTATCCAATAATCCTATACCAGTTGTTCTCACTGTCACTGATGCAAGTAATAATTTTGACACCTGCCAAACAACCGTAATCGTAAGAGACACTATTCGTCCTTCAGTGCTTTGTAGAGCCGATACGGTACAGTTGGATGTATTGGGTACAGTCACTATTACGCCCAATCAAGTATTGGCAGGCTCTTCTGACAACTGTAATGCAGGATTGAGCTATACTATTAATAACAGTGCATCTGTTTCTTTTGATTGTACTAATATTGGAAACAATACGGTAACCTTAACAGCAACAGATTCTAGTAATAATAGCAGTAGTTGTACGGCTAGTGTATTGGTAGAGGATCTAATTGCTCCCAATGCCAATTGTCGTCCAATCACAACCTTAACACTTAATGCAGGGGCCACCTTTGGAGTATTGACTCCTTCTATGGTTGACTTGAGTAGTGCAGATAATTGTCTTATTACGAGTTATACCCTCAATAGAGACACCTTTACTTGTGTCGATATTTTATCCAATCCTCATACGGTACAATTGCTTGTGAGTGATGCTGATGGTAATCTAGATTCGTGTACGACTCAGCTTACTGTAGAGGACAATACGGCTCCTATTGCTGCTTGTCAGACGGCAACGGTTTATCTCAACAATGGAACAATCAATGTAACACCAGATACGGTGTTGGTTCCACCAACAGGAGATAATTGTACGTTCTTGAGTAGTTCATTTGCTGTTTATGGCTCCAATATTATATACAATTGCGATAGTATCGGTAGTCATACTGTCCAAGTAATTGTAACGGATATTTCTGGCAATACCGCTAGTTGTATTACTACGATTACTGTATTAGATAGTGTTCCACCTATTGCCAATTGTATTACGACTCCATTTACCGTACAACTGGACAGTACAGGTAATGGATTTGTTTATCCACAAAATATAGACAACGGAAGTTTTGACTTCTGTGGAATTAGTAACTTATTGGTTAATGGTGTTGATTCTTTTGGATTTTCTTGTGCTAATATAGGCCCTACAGCGGTTACTTTATCCGTGTTAGATAGTTCAGGCAATCAAGCCAATTGTCCTGCCAATCTTATTATTAATGATCCAATCAATCCTGTGGCACGCTGTAGAGATACAACCTTGTACCTTAGTGCGAGTGGTATAGTTACTGTTACTCCTTCAATGTTGGATGGAGGAACAACGGATAATTGTAACTTTACAACTTCTATCAATGGTGCGCCTTTTGTCAATTTCACTTGTAATCAAGTTGGTATCAATACCCTTCAACTAGTTGCAACGGATGTGTCTGGCAATGTACATCAATGTCCAGCCAATGTGACAATTGTTGATACCATCAGCCCTATAGCTCGATGCGTAAGTTCAGGAGTACTGACGGTTTACTTAGATAATACTTGCTTTGCTTCCATTCCTGCTTCTTTGATTAATAGTGGAAGTACGGATAATTGCGGAACAAACTTAACGTATAGTGTAAATGGCTTGCCCAATGCGACGTTCAATGCTACTAATATTACAGCCAACCCCAATAATATTACATTGGTGGTGAGAGATGCTAGTGGCAACGCTTCTTCTTGTAGTACAACTATATTTGTACGCGATACGATTCGTCCTGTGGTCAATTGTCAACCAGATACCTTACAACTTACAGGCGTAAATACGGTACTTGATCCATTGATGGTTAATGCTGGTTCAACGGATAATTGTAGTGTACCTTCCTTGACCATCAATGGTCAACCTTCTTTAACATTGGATTGTACCAATTTGGGGAATACAGTAGTAACCTTAATTGCCACTGATATTAGTGGTAATCAAGATTCTTGTAGTACAACCGTTTTCTTGGAAGATGTGGCAGCACCTATCGCTTCTTGTAATCCGACAACGACGATTCAGTTAGATCCTACTACCAACCAAGCTACTTTAATACCAGCTCAAGTAGATAATGGCAGTTTGGACAACTGTACTATTATCTCTTATGGTATTTCTCGAAGCACTTTTGACTGTACCGATGCTATCAACAACCCGCATCTTATCCGATTGTATATCATAGATCAAAGTGGTAATCAAGACTCTTGCACTACTCAGTTGTTTGTAGAAGATACAATTAGCCCTATAGCGATTTGTCAGAATGATACTTTATACTATTCGGGAGCACCTATTATTGTGGCTGCTAATAGTTTGGACGGAGGAAGTACGGATAATTGTGGTGCACTAAGTTTTGCATTAAGTCAAGATACTTTTGACTGCCCTAGTATTGGTAATAATGTGGTGACGATGACCGTAACGGATGGGAGTGGCAATAGCAGTTTCTGTACAGCTTCTGTGCTATTATTAGATACTTTTGCTGCTGCTGTAGCAGGAACGCCCCAAGTGCTTTGTAATAATGTAGATTCTACCAACCTAGCAGCGATGGCTGCACCGAATAACCTAACAGGAACGTGGACGACAAACTCAGGGGCAACCATTACTAGTCCGAACGACCCCAATACATTGGTGAGCAATCTGGGGGTAGGGGATAATGTATTCTATTGGGTGATTTCCAGCCCTAGTTGTACCCGATTGTCCGAAGACTCTGTAACCATTCAGGTGATTCTTGACAGTCCCGATAGTGCTCAAGCAGGAGTGGATATTAATTTGTGTGCAAACACCACCACTACCTTAAATGCCACCGCACCTACTGTCAGTACAGGGCAATGGTTGCAATCGGCAGGCCAAGCCAATGCAGGGGTAATTATTGTAAATGATACATTAACTAATACCAGCATCCAAGGTTTACAACCAGGAAATGTCTATGAATTTGTATGGGAATTGACCAATGGACGGTGTGGGCCACACGATAGAGATACGGTATTGGTGGTGGTAGATGCTATTCCTACTGATGTGGCTCTGGCAGGGCCAGATGTAACTTGTAGTCCTGATAGTATCAATTTAGCGGCGACTCCTTCCTTGTTTGGTATAGGCGTTTGGTCTACCCCAAGCAATGCCATTATTGTAGATTCTTCAGCCGTTAATACACTTGTTACTAATTTTACCAATGATACCACACTATTTGTATGGTCTTTGAGCAATGGTGCCTGTATTAATTATTCTGTAGATAGCATGTATATTATTTTGGATGATGTTCGTCCAATTACAGTTTGGGATAGTTTTAATCTAATACCTGACGGTACCCCTCAAACAATTGATGTTATTACCAATGATATATTGCCTACCAATTGGGATATCATGATTACACAGTCTACAACTGTTGCCCGAATAATAAGTCTAAACACGGGGCAATTTGAAGTAGACATCAATGATGCTATATTGAACCAATACTTTATTTATGAAATTTGTAACAGTGATTGTCCAATTGTATGCGATACGGCACAAGTAACCCTTGCTATTCAGCCACCAGGAGATTGTTACACCCCTACTGCTTTTACTCCTAATGGAGATGGTAAGAACGACTTTTTTGTGATTCCTTGTCTAAACAACTCAAGAGAAAAAGCAGCATTGTACATCTTTAATCGTTGGGGAAATATAGTCTTTGAAACCGATAATTATACAAGTGATTGGGATGGAACACACAATAACCAACCCCTACCTAATGGTACTTACTTTTATATTTTACAAATAGAAGGCAAGCAACCACAAAATGGTTCTATAGAAATCAAACGATAACATCCCTTATGTTTTAAACTATATTGGTTATGAAAAATATAATAGGTCTATTTTTATTGGTATTGGGGACTTGGACAGGAGCTAAAGCACAACAGGATTTTCAATACACACAGTTCATGTTTAATAAAATGAGCTTCAATCCTGCTTATGCGGGCACCAAGGGCAGTTGGCTGCTTTCAGGAATTTATCGCAAGCAGTGGTTTGGTATTGATCGTGCCCCTCAAACCGCTACATTCAATGCACATGGGGCCATTGCCAAAAAAAGAGTTGGATTAGGGCTTTCTATCAACTATGATCAAATTGGTTTTTCGGATCGAATAGGAATAGAAACCAACTATTCCTACATTATTCCTTTTAAGAATAAATCTTTCTTGAGCATAGGACTGCGAGGTGGCGTATACTACAGTCAAATTCGCTGGGACGAAGCCGACTTAATAGATCAAGATGATGCTGCTATCCCTATGGCCGCTACCAGCTTGATTGTACCCAATTTTGGAGCAGGCATTTATTATCAATCCAAAAGTTGGTATATAGGTTTATCCGCCCCCCACTTATTTGTTAATCAAGGCGATTTTAATATAGCCAGTTCTAGCGGAGTCGTAGAACCAGATTTTACACAGCATTTTTATGGCATGGGAGGCTTTATGTTTGGCCTAACAGAAGGGGTGCAAATTCAACAAAACTTATTGGTAAAGTATGTGATGAATGCACCTGTATCTATTGATCTTAATGTGAGCCTTGTATTTGTAGAGCGCGTTCTATTTGGAGTCACGTATAGAGTAGGAGATTCTGTTGATGCTTTATTGCAGTGGCAAATATCACCACAACTTCGTATTGCTGCAGCTTATGATTTTAGTATTACTAACTTACAACGATACAACTCTGGTTCTATAGAAGCTATGATAAGTTACTGGTTGGTTAAAGATACAGGCAAAGACGGCGAATATAATATAGACCATCAACGATTTTTCTAATCAAAAAAGATTTTTTGAAAAAAAATGGGCAGCAACAAGAAAATTAGTTTTTCTTGTTGCTGCTTTTTTAAATACCCTAACTACCAAAGAAGAAAGTACTACCATTCCATGTACATTACAGGGATTTGTTTTTGATTCCGTTGTCCTGTACACCTACTTACTAAACTATAATTCTCAAAAATTAATAAACTGGCATTATTTTATTACGTTAGGGTATCAATAGAAGTTGTTTAAAAACATTTAGGAAAACTATTAGACATTATCACGACTGGAGTTGTACAGAGACAAAAAGTAAGGTTTTTTCATCAATCAAGGCACTCGCAAAGCGATCTGCGTGGGTTGTACCTAAAAGGTACAACCCCGAAGGGCTCACGAAGTAAAAAGATGCTTTTTTCGCTA
>JBGCDW010000170.1:0-6504 GCA_045105775.1 Aureispira sp. | reverse complement strand
TTTGCAGCACCAGAGGTAGAGACGGTATCACAATAAGATGCCTGACAATTGGTCAAACTATCATACATAGTAACACAAACATAGTGGGCGTTGCTTGCCCCTGCAAAGGTAAATGTAGTATTCGGCGTAATTCCTGTTATGGTATTGGTGGTGCCTGCTACAGCATCATTAATCGTCCAAACAAAGATAGGATTGAAGGCCGTGTTATTAATAGCAGAAAAATAAACCGTATTGTTAGAGTCTGTCTGATTAAAAGACACCTGGCATTGTGCTTGTGCCATTTGCGTGCCTCCCCACAGCAACAAATTAACCCAAAATAATAAAGTGAAGAATTTATACATAATATGATAGTTTTAATAAATGTTACTAGTTGAATTATTAATGGAATTTGCTTTCCACTTACTTTACTAACAACACAATGATAAAGAACCCATTCTTTGTCAGCAATAACATTTAAACTCTTTTATTTTTTTTAAACAAAAAACAAATATTCATAAACAGCTATAAAACTATACTTTAAATACTTTTAATTCAATAAAAACTTTTACAAAAAACAAAACAAAATCTCCTTTGAAAGATTTTTTTTTCAAAAAGAAGCATTTCTTTTGTTTGGATGTAAAAAATAAGCCCTCCATTTTCTCCTCTCCCACCTGCTTCATTCTTGATATATCTAATGGTTCCTGTATAGATTTCTAAGCAGCATATATGCGTTGTAGTAGCCACTTTTTTAATGAAAAAGATAAAAAACAAGGCATTTTATTTATTTTACTAGCCATTGATTTTAATCCTATCTTGTTTAATCAAAATACCAACATGAGAGATAAAATACTAGAGCGTTTTTTGCGCTATGTAAAGGTAGATACCCAATCAGAGTTTGGAGTAGATCAAATACCCAGCACTGACAAACAATTTGTATTAGCCAAACAAATTGCAGAAGAATTAAAGAACATAGGCTTAAGTGAGGTTACACTCGACGAGCACTGTTATATCATGGCTACTTTGCCCGCCAATACCGATAAAAAAATTCCAACCGTAGGTTTTGTTGCACATATTGATACCTCTCCAGATTTTACAGCAACAGGCTGCAACCCTCAGATTTGGGAAGCGTACGATGGTGGGGATTTGGTTATTAATGAAGAACAGAATCTTGTACTCAGTCCAAAGGAGTTTCCAGAAATGCTCCAATTCAAAGGCCAAACCCTCATTACTACCGATGGCACAACACTACTCGGAGCCGATGACAAAGCGGGTGTTACCGAGATTGTTTCTGCCATGGAATATTTGTTGGCACATCCAGAAATAGAACACGGTAAGATTCGCATTTGCTTTACGCCTGATGAAGAAGTAGGCAGAGGGGCAGATTTATTTGATGTCGAAAAATTTGATGCAGAATGGGCTTATACCATGGATGGTTCTTTGCCTGGTGAGATTGAGTATGAGAATTTTAATGCCGCTTATGCAGAAATAGATATTCAAGGTAAAATTGTGCATCCAGGAGCAGCCAAAGACAAAATGATTAACTCCATGTATCTGGCTACTAACTTTACCAAAATGCTGCCGTCTACAGAAGTACCTGAAAAAACCGAAGGCTATGAAGGTTTTTATCATTTGTTGTCTATTGAGGGCGATGTAGACAAAACTAGTCTACGTTATATCATCCGAGATCATGATAAGGGACAATTTGAAGCCAAAAAGAATCTGATGACGTATATTGTAGAGCAATCCAATGAGATCCACGACAATTGTTTTACCCTAAAAATCACCGATCAGTATTACAATATGGCCGAAAAAGTACGCCCTGTCATGCACATTGTAGAGTTGGCTAGAGAAGCGATTACCAATATTGGCCTAGAGCCTATTACGCGTCCTATTCGTGGTGGCACCGATGGATCTCGGCTATCGTTTATGGGTTTGCCTTGCCCCAATATATTTGCAGGTGGCCTCAATTTTCACAGTCGTTTTGAGTATGTTCCTTTAGAATCTATGGAATTGGCTACTCAAACCATTGTTGAAATTGCCCGTTTAATGGCTACGAGAGATTGGGATTAAAGCAAGTACAGTGTAAACTAAATTATGACCTGCTCAGAGTTATCAACTATAGCAACAAAAAAAAGGGAACTGCACGATGGCAGTTCCCTAAATTTTCTTAAACCTTGAACAAAATTTTGTTCTTATGCCTTGTCCCCTCTTCCGCTTCGATGAACCTGTGTAGCCGAAGCTTGCTGGGTGCCAAACATCAATACATGCTGTATATTAACATGGTCGGGGCGAGTAGCAATATAAATGACCGTATCCGCCACATCCTTGGCTTCTAAGGGTTTAAAATCATCGTAAATTTTGGCCTTGGCGGCATCTTCATAACGCACTTCAGCAAATTCTGTTTGCTCTACATGCCCTGGATGCACCGCCGTTACTTTGACATTGTGCTGGTGCAAATCCAAACGCATAGAACGCGTCAGGGAATCTACAGCCGCCTTGGTAGCACAATACACGCCACCACCTGCATACGTTTCTACGCCTGCTACCGAACCAATATTGATCACATGACCTTTTTGGCGCGCCACCATAAGCGGTGTTACGGCACGACTCACATACAACAAGCCTTTGAGATTGGTATCAATCATGGTTTCCCAATGATCAATTTCTCCTTCATGGATTGGTCCAAAACCTTTGGCTAATCCTGCATTATTAACCAAGATATCAATATCCTTCCAGCCCTCTGGCAAGCCTGCAATAGCCTCCTGAACCGCATTCAAATCTCTCACATCCAAGGTTAGGCAATGAATCTGGGCTTCGGCCAAATGCTCTTCTAACAAGGTTTTGAAGGCCACCAAACGATCTGTTCTACGGCCAACCATAATGACCCTGTAACCACTTAAAGCAAACTGCCCAGCAATAGAACGTCCAATACCTGAAGTAGCCCCTGTAACCAATACCACTGTGTGGGCATTGGGGTGCTCTTCTACCACCGCTTCTTCTGGTTCTTCCTCTTCCACCAACTCCTCTTTTTGAGCTGGTCTTATAATTTGAAAATAGTTATCATTTTCTGCCGTTTCAAAACGATCTGCATCCAAAATACAGGCTTGCAAATAATTGGCCTTGGCTTCTTCTAAACGTCCTGTTTCTTTGAAGCACTGTGCCAAACCAAAATAAGCCTCTTCGTAACGCTCATCCAACAACAACGCTTCTCTGAATGACTCACTGGCCTTGTGGTGTAATTTTTCTTTTTGTTGTAATAATCCATACTCATAATACAAGCTAGGATTATCATCATTGACCATAATGGATTTTCTGTAAAAATTGGAAGCCTCTATGTGCAAAAGCTCCCCCTCTTGTTTGGCCAACAATCTCGCCAACCAAATCAAAGCACGACCATTATAAGGATCTAATGTTAGAATACGCTCATAAGTGTGGCGTGCTGCCAAATCTTCATCCTCTTCTACTTGGCTCTCTGCAATATGAAATAAAACATCAATATCGTCTACTTCGTCTATATCATACTTGGCCAAAATCTCGGCTGCATCCAATTCCTCCAAATCCTCTTCCAACTGTTTCAGTAAGAAAGGCTCTTCTTCTGTTGCTGCTTCTGGCTGAACAATTTCTTCGACAGAAATTTTTTCTACCACTTCTTGCTCTTCTGCTTCTTCTACTGCTACTACCGCAGGCAATTCCTCTTGTTCTTCTGGTTCCGCTTGCTCTAGTATCGTTTCCTCTTCTTCTACAACAGGCAACTCTTCTTGCTCTTGCGACTCCGCTTGCTCTACTACCGTTGTTTTTTCCTCTACAACAGGCAGTTCCTCTGGTTCTACTGGCTCTACTACCGTTTCTTCTTCCTCTACAACAGGTTCTTCTGGCAATGGCACCGCCTGCTCTGCTACGACTTCCTCTATCGACGCTTCCTCTACAGGCAAATCAATAGTAGGAATATCCTCTTCTTTGGGCAATGCTATCTCGTCTACGATCACCGCACTAGGCACTACTCCCGTACGCGTTCTCAATACCTGATAGTCATCGGCATACAAGGCATCCCATTCAATGGGTTCAGCTTGGTTAATTCCTCTGATATGATTGGAAATATTGCCTACAGAAAGGCGTTTTGCAATTTCCTTACGTTCGTTAATCTCTTCTAGTTGGTCGTCTGTGGCCGCTTTTGCTACCTTTCGCAAGGCAATCCATGCCTCGTACCAATAATCTCGATAATACATCACATCATTGAGAGTTTTGATGCGTGTAGGATACACTTCTTGGCGGTCGGGTTCTCCCTTTTTGGGGCGACGACCATGCGTAATCACCGCCAAAAGACGCTCTGCGGGCACTGCTTCTAATAACTTTCCTAGATAACGTGTCTGCGCCAAATCTTTTAAGTAGTTATCACTAATTAGTAACAAGGCTACTCCATCTGGATCATCTAACAATTCCTCTACCTTATTAGCAACAGGCAAATCATTCTTACAAGAAATACTTAATGCTTGAAGTTCATCTCTGACCTGTTGGGCCTCTGTGATATTAGCTTCTGTATAAAATAAATAAACATGTTTGGGCATGAATAATATGTTTTAGTCGCGTTAACTTATTAGTATGCTATAGCCTATTTTAGGGCGTTTTTATGAAGTAGTTTTAAACGCTTATTTACCTATTAAAATAAATTACCATACTTTGTGTTCCTAAATGTAGTATTTTTAGCACGTGTTTAAAAATAGATGTCGCTATAAATGTTCTAACCAATAAACTAAAGTTATCTTACAGAGGCTATGGCCCAATCCTTTTGCTATTTTTTAGGTTAAAACACCTAATTAAAATGGTCAAAATTTATCCCTATCTTGTGGAACGTTTTGCCCTTGTAATGGCGTTGTGCAACTATTATAATTATTTACAAACACAATTGAGATATTTTGGACGGAATTGTAACCAAATCAACAGGTAAATGGTACACGGTGCTCTTGGAAGATGGACGTTCTATGGCTTGCCGAATCAAAGGAAAATTTAGATTAGGCAAAATAAGATTGACCAATCCAATAGCTGTAGGCGATCGTGTAGGGGTAGATCCTGAAAAAGGTTTGGAAACAGGGATGATTTCCAAACTGTATCCCAGAGAAAATTATGTCTTGCGCCAATCTACCCGACGCAAACATTACATGCACTTACTAGCAGCCAATATTGACCAAGCTTTTGTCATCGTCACCATTCGCTTTCCCATGCTCAAATCTGGCTTTATTGATCGCTTTTTGCTCACCACCGAATCACACAACATTCCTAGCTATGTCATTGTGAATAAGGCTGATTTGTACGGCACAGCAGATATGGAAATTTATGGTGGGCTCAAAGCTCTATACGAAGAAATTGGCTACAAAACCCTACTTGTTTCTGCCGAAACAGGCGAAGGAGTAGCACATCTAAAAGAAATTCTAAAAGGCAAAACTACACTCATTTCTGGACATTCGGGCGTTGGCAAATCCTCTTTGGTCAATCGAATTGATTCCAATTTAGATCTCACCACCCAAGAAGTATCGGACTACTCTGGCAAGGGCATGCACACCACTACTTTTGCACAAATGTATAAACTAGAAAATGGTGGACAAATCATTGATACCCCTGGCATCAAAGAAATGGGTTTTATCAATATGGAACCCATGGATGTCGCCCACAATTTTAGAGAGTTGTTTAAATATTCCAAGCATTGCAAATTTAGTGATTGCCTGCACATCAATGAGCCACACTGTGCCGTCAAAGCAGCCGTAGAAGAGGATAAAATCAGCATTTTACGCTACCAGAGTTATCTATCTGTTTTGGAAGGAGTTATGGGTCAGAATTACTGGGAACGACAAACCGATTGGTAAATATCAAGCACTCATTCGATTCACCCAAATCAAAAATTCTTCAAAGCCTGTAACACGTTGCTCGATAGCGGTTAGTGCTTTCAAGGCGTTTTTGAATTGCCCAAATAGGGCTTTTTCTGCGCTGACACTGGCCGGCACTCCTGTTAATTTTTTGAAATACTGGAGCGTCACTTGTTCAAACACATGCATTTCTTCCTTTAGTTTTTTATTGCGATTCACACTTCTCAACCGCGACTCTAAAACCTCATAATGTCCTAACTTGTAGCAAATAGCCATTTCCAATATCCGAGCTACACGCCATACATCTTTTCTAGGCTCATGGGTCTTTGCCGTCTGCAAAATTCTTTCGAGCCACACTGCTGCCTCGCTGTAATGCTCCAACAAAAAATGAGTAATCGTAGAATTGTAATAAAAGGACATTTTACGAGATGGATTGACTTTTTGAGCATATTTCTCAAGCCCTTTTTCTATAGCTGGCAATAATTTGGCAGCCTCGTCCAATTGTTGTGCATTCAGGTAATAGAGTTGCTTATAAAAATAAACATTCTGAAACTGTTCCCCCTCTTCATCAAAAGTAATCGTTTGGAGGCGTTCCATTTTTTCAATCAATTCATACACCAACTCATACTGCCCACAAGTCAAACTATTGTTGATATAATTGGCCATT
>JBGCDW010000169.1:0-25050 GCA_045105775.1 Aureispira sp. | reverse complement strand
TTGTCATCTAAGATTAATGGGATAGAGGCTCTTAGTGTGGGTAAGTAGGTTTTTAGTGGGGTGATTTGGGTTAGGTTGAAGTTGGAGAATTTTTGGAGTTCTTCGTTGAGTTCTTTGATGAGTTTTAATGCTTTGAATGAGTTTGTATTTGTATATTTTATATTCCAGTAATCCCAAAAACAAGAATTAATAGTACTATTGTTAGCTAATAAATTAATGATGATGCTGTTTTGATTTATAGCTTGTACTCCATCTTCTCTTACTGTTTTAGAATTAGAAATTATGTTTTTTATGTTAGAAATAAAATCTTCAAAAAAGAAGTGACTTATTTGTATTTTATTAGGCAGTCCTGCATTGATGAATTTTCTGACAGGATCGGTTTCTGGGTTGTTGTTAAAATATTTTAGGTCATTTGGATGAATTGGCTTTTTATTTTCTAAAAGAATACTTCCTGTGGTAAAAAGTTCCTCAGACTCATGTAATTTTTTTTCAAGTGTAGCTAAATACTCTGATAAAAAATGATCACTAACATGCAGCTCCTCCTGAGCCAACAAAAATCTAAAAAATCGACTTTTCCTAGAGTTATTAGCTCCAATAATAATATTTACAGCACTCTGTATTGGAAAATAGTTCAGTGGTAATTCCTCATTATCAGCAGATAACCATTTAAATTCTTTTTGTAAATCATCATATTGAAAAAGTTCGAGGTAGTTCATAGATATATTGGTAAATGGCTGCTTTTGTGTTGTGAATATTCTGTAAATTAACACAAATTACAATACCAAAAAAGGATTATGCTTTAATGAAAATAATATTGCCTAATCGTATCACTCCACAAAAGCCTCCAAATCAGGATACAGCTCCACCAACAACCTTGCTTCTGCTTTATCAATGGGCCAACCATCAATATAAGGGATGATTTCAACCGCATCAAAACCCTTTTCCAACAACTTATTGTAGGTATATTTGATGTCAATGAAAGTCTTTTCCAAGCCCACCAAGTAGGTGACATAAGTATCTTGGGGGCGTTTTTCGGTGCTAATGGGGCTGTATTGCTTGAGTACAGGATGTTGGAAGAGGCTGGGTGTTTCGGTGAGTTTGACTTTGTAAGTCAAGCCTTGGAGCTGTTGTTGATAGCGCGTAGCTTTTTTGCTTTGCATGACCGAATTGATGCTGGGTTCTACCAAATCCACGGTTACATTGGCGGGCAATTGGTCTTGGTGGTAGAGGGTGATGTTGACCCGTTGGTTGATGGTTTTGGCAAGTGGGTTGTCGGAGCCATCAAAGTTTTGGGGGCTGGCCAAGGGGTAATTTTGACTACAGCCGCGCAAGAGCAATTGTTGGTTTTGAACCCCTTGGGCTAGGAGCTGCTGGGCAATACTTTCGGCTTGCTTGACGGTGAGGTACAAATCGGTGCTTGGGTCGCCCTCTTGGTTGCTATGTGCAGAGAGGACAGCCGCAAGTTGGGGGTATTTTTGGAGCAATTGGGTCAAATTTTTCAAACTGTTGCGCGAGCCTTGCAATTGGCCAGAACTGGCATTGTAATACAACGGTGCCAAGGTATATTTTTCGGGTGCTCCTAGCGGAATATTGGTGTTGGTATTGGCTGTGGTATTGGTATACGCTGTGCTATCAGAGGTAGTAGTCAACAAAGCTGTCTTATGTTCTAAAAGCTCAATAAAGGGTCGCCCTGCTGTTTTATTGAGCACTATTTTGCTACGAAAATACACCGCATATAAATCCAAACCACCCAAACCACCCACGCGATTGGAAGACAAATAAGCCCTTTGATAATCGCCTAGCAAAAGAAAATCCTTGTCATCACCACTAGAATTGAGAGGCACGCCCAAGTTTTCGGCAGGTTCAAACACCAGTCGGTTCTTATCAAAAAAAGCTTGATAAATATCATGCCCACCCATACTGGAGGTTCTATTAGAATTAAAAAACAACTGAAAACCATTGTTGGCCAAAAATGGCCCTGAGTCATCATCGGGGCTGTTGATACTAGCACCCAAGTTGACTGGAGTTTGCCAAACGCCTCCTTGGCGCACAGCATAATACAAATCGTTGCCACCAAAGCCTCCAGGGCGGTTGCTGGCAAAAATAACCATGCTATCATTCACAAAAAAATGCTCACTATCCCAAGCTCCACGAGTCCAATTATTAGCAAAAGGCAAGAGGACTTCTACACTGTCTTCGTCAAAATTTTCCTTGAATAACTGAGCACTGCCGTCCGATAATTCTTTGAGCAATAATAATTGATAACCATTGTCAAAGAACGACAACAGGGTTTCGTCTAGTGTAGTATTGTAACGTGCTTGTAGGGGCAAAGCTGGCAAAAAAGTGCCTTGCTCTTGATTGGCGCGGTAAATATTGGTTTCCTGTTTTTGGGTATTCAAAGGACGTTTGGAAGAGAAAAAAATGCTGTTGGGTAGTTGCGGATTTAGGCAAATTCTATAGTCATCTGCTGTACTGTTGATCTCTTGGCCTAGACCTGTTACAATAGCTCTGGCATTGATTTGTTGCACTTTGGGACCATTGAGACATTGCAAAATGAAACGTTTGACGGTCGAGCGTTCCAATGCGTCCTCGGATAAGCCACGCAAATGTTGTTTGTAGTATTGTGCAGCTGTTAGGAAACTATCTTGTAGGTGGTAAGCACGGGCTAGGTAATAATGGCTCAAAGGGGCAGTTTTGCGCGCGTATTGCAAATGTCCTTTTAGATGTTCAATACTTTGGGAGTAATTGTTCAGCTCAAAAAATGCAGCTCCCATATTGTAATACATCAGGGCATCTTCTGAATACTTATCCTTTATTTTATTATACTCAGTCAAAGATTTCTCGTACTTTTTTTCTTCAAAAAACTGCTCCGCTTGACGTTTAGTTTTAGCAGTTGGTTGACTCCAAGCAGGAATGAGGTATATAAAAAAGCAAAAGAAGAGTACAAGGGAATTTTTCATAAGAACACTAATTGTTGTTGATGGTCTGTTGTTGATACTGGATCCAAATAGCTCGCCAAGGATAAAAAACTAGCACAAAGATACAAAATTCGGCAAAGCATAGACCCATGAGCCAATAGTCCATTACAAAAAATAACAACCAAAGTGCCGCCAAATATTTATCCCATTTGCGCGTAAAAAAGCCTATCCCAAAGCTCAATTCTATAATCCAACCCATATACCATAAACAAGCACTGTACTGGGGATGTTGCAACAACCAATGTATGCACTGGCTATACCAATAATCGGGTTCTAATAACAAAAGAGAAAGATGTTGTTGCTTGAGAATCTGATCCAAATGCAAGGGATTGTTCCAACTGCCTAATGCGATTTTCCAAATGGCTGCACTAAACAAGACCCAAAGGGCATAATATCTCAACGCTGCCAAGCCTAATACAAAACGCTGGAGTGATTGTACACACAGCAACAAAAAACAGAATAGGCCAGCGACTAAGATATGCTCGTGGTGCGTGGCAACACTGTTGTAAACAATAAAATAATTGGTATACAAACAACAGAATAACACAGCTGCAACCCTCTTTTGTATCGTATAAACACCATACAGCGCTGTGCCCAACCAAGCCAGATCTAAAAACAAGGCTAGATAATAATGGCTGATGATGGTTTGTGGTATGAGCAAAGCATGATATAACCAAAATGTATTATCTGCACCCACAAAAATAAAAGGTGCTTCATATAATTGATGTAATAATAAGCCTTGGTACGCTCGCCAGCACCAAATTAGTAGCGCACATAACCACAATAATTGCTGGATTTGTCGCTGTTCTTGTGAGGCTTTATTTTTCATCAGTAAACTAAAGTTTTAGTTAATAAGACGAAATTATTTTTTACCCAGACATAATTTTCTTTCCAAAAAGATAGTTTATTTTGTTCGGTTTTTCCCTTTAACCACTGTTGACAATGGAGCAATGAAGTAGAATCATTGGCGAGTTGCTGGTTTAAATATTTTACTAGAGTGGGGAAGTGGTCAAAACGGTTTTGAATCGTCTGGCGTAGTGGAGCATCAATAGGCTGTTGCTGGTATAACTGTGCATAATACGGCAATTGATACGCTAAAAAAGTAGGCGCAATATATTGATTTAAATTAATGGGCTGTTGGCTGCGATTATAGAGTTGATATTGCGTATAAACTTGATTTTGTGAGGCATTGGGGCGGGCATACATGGCATAATTAAAAAAAGGCAAGGTTTCAATCTGCTTGTAAGAGAAAAAAAACTGGCCTAGAATAAACAACAAGATCAAAAATGCGAGTTTTTTGTCTTGTTTCCATAACTGTATAAGATAACTGTCCTGCATGTATTTCGAGAAACGTTCTACTATAAAACGCTCTCAAAATACGCAAAACAACCAAAAATACTTGCTTTTGATGCTAAAACTAGATGTTGACCTTAGTAAGTGAGATAAAGTGGGCTTTGATGCCATACTTTTCCATAATACCTCTGGTAAAGCTTTTATTGCCATGAGGAGCAAATAGGTAAAGCTGGCCACCTTTGCGTTCGGCCAAGAAGCTGAGTAATTTCCACTTTGAAATGAGCCGTTGACGAATGCTTTTATCTTTGGGTTTTACGGCAATTTCGAAGTAACATTTGACACCATGGTTGATTGCTGTAGCATCTGGAATCACTTCATCCTCTTCGGGAGTATTGGTTTTTCGGGTAAAGGTTTTGGGCGTTTCAAAACCTTCGATGTTCGCTTTGATGTTTTCAAATCCTCTCTTATTGGCCCAATGGGTAATCTTTTGATAAAAATCTTTCTTTTTCATGTGAATGTTTTTTTTGTTGAAGTTGTTTGTTTTTAGATCGACTTGCTTATGCTGCTACAGCATATTTCAATTGCTGTAAGGTTTCTAATCGCTTGCTTAAGCATTGGTGTAGGCTGCTGGCCAATTGATAAATAAGCGCTTCTTGCTGTTCTTTTGCCAACTGATAAACCATTTTAGAACATTCATCTAACTGTACCGTATCCTCTATAATTTTATTCAGAATATTGTCTGCTCCTCTAGCTGGGATTTTAAATTTAATAGTAGCCCATTTCTGCCACGTTGACCAATTGCCAATTGGAATCATATCCAAACGCTCAATTTGTGTTACAATCGCATCCATTTGTTCTTCAGATTCTTCTGCAAACAAGTGCAAATCTTTATTCAGCTCTGGTGTATTAGAAGCTTGAATAAGCCATTGATAATTCAGTAATTTGTGGAAATATATTTTGTAATTAGCCAATAATTGATTTAGAGCTGACGCAGTAGTTGTTGTTAGATAAATTTCTCTATTCATAAATAATTTATGGTTTTATTAATACTGTAAATAACAAAAAGTTGGTTGCCTACAATATTGCTTGTAGCAGAATGGATCATAGATAAGTAGGTGTAGCGTATCTACTGCTAATCAACTAGCAATGGATAGCACTTATCAATTCTTTAGAAACGCCGTTAAGGATCGCGTTTCTAGCCTGTAAATGAGAGACGAAAACTTAGAAGAATGGTCAGGTATTGACACCATTGGGATACTGTTTGGAGCAAACAGTAAATACTGGAGAGAGTATATATATGTCAATACAAGAAAATAGCAAAATAATCTAAGTTTAGAAGTTTATGGAAAAGTAAATTAGGCAAGTGTTTGCAAGCTCATTCATAAACAACAACCCGTTTTATCATCAAAAAGTTTAAAAAATTGCCATTTTTTTTAAAAAAATATCGGTGTAAATTTTTAGCCCTTGCGCCAAGTCTCATTATTTGACCAATAAAAAAAGTTCTTACTTATTGATTATTAGAATCATATCGTTGGCGAATGCTTTCTAAATCCCCTTTGGGAATAGCGGCAATGAGTTGTTGTGTGTAAGCTTTTTGCGGATTGTTATGGATGACATCAGCCGTGTCTATTTCTTCGATTTTCCCGTTATTCATAACCATCATTCTATCACTCATAAACTTGACTACTGACAAATCATGAGAAATAAAGATGTACGTAAAATTGTATTGTTTACGCAAGCGTAATAATAGATTTAATACTTGTGCTTGTACAGAAACATCCAAGGCCGAAACAGATTCATCACAGATAATAAATCTGGGTTTTAAGGCCAGCGCCCGTGCTATGCAAATTCGTTGGCGTTGTCCGCCAGAAAATTCGTGCGGATAGCGATCAAAATGTTTGGCCTCTAGGCTTACGGTTTCGAGCAATTCTATAACCGTTTCTTTTCGTTTTTTATCATTCTCAAACAAATTGTGCACCCGCATAGGTTCCATAATGGCATTGCCAATGGTCATTCTGGGATTGAGAGAAGAGTAGGGGTCTTGAAAGATGATTTGTACATCTTTGCGTAGGGCTTTTAGCTCTTTGGAATTCATTTTCAGAATATCCTTGCCTTCAAAAAAGACTTCTCCTGCTGCTGCTTTGGTGAGTCGCAAAATGGTTCGTCCCAAGGTTGTTTTGCCACAGCCCGATTCTCCAACTAGTCCAAGAGTTTCGCCAGGATACACTTCAAAACTCACATCGTCTACGGCATTGGTCCAAGCAGTAGTTTTGCCAAAAAAGTTGGTCTTGGCCGAAAAACGAGTTTTCAGATGCTTAACTTGTAGAATCGGCGTTTGTTTTTTGAGTTCTACCAGACGTTGTTTGGTTGCCTCTGGCTCTATTTTAAATTCCTCAATAATAGCGGCCGTCTTGGTTTCTTTTGCACTAATTTGATACTCCCCATTGGCATCTATACGCACATTCATAAAATCACTTACCACAGGCAAACGCGACATTCTATAATCCAAAGGAGGACGACAAGCCAATAAACTTTTGGTATATGGATGCTGAGGTTTTTCAAAAATTTCTAATACGGTTCCCTGCTCTACAATATGCCCCTTGTACATTACAATGACACGATCGGCAATCTCGGCTACTACACCCAAGTCATGCGTAATAAAGATGATGGAAGCATCTATTTCTTTTCTCAATTCATCCATCAACTCCAAAATGTGTTTTTGTACAGTAACATCTAGAGCTGTAGTAGGCTCATCGGCCACCAATACCTGAGGGCTGCAAGACAAGGCCATAGCAATCATAACCCGTTGCTTTTGTCCGCCAGAAAGTTGATGCGGGTAGGAGTCAAAAACGCGTTCAGGTTCAGGTAACTGTACTTGTCCAAACAAATTTAGCGTGTGCTGCTTGGCCTCGCGTCTATTCATGTTTTTATGCAGTAGAATAGCTTCTAACACTTGGTCACCACAGGTGTATACTGGATTAAGAGAGGTCATAGGCTCTTGAAAAATCATCGCAATTTCATTGCCTCTGTACTGGCGCATGGCTTTAGAATCTGCTTGCACCAAATCTACGACCGTTCCATCTGATTTATAATACAAAATCTCACCTGATTCAATATAGCCTGGGGGGCTTGCAATCAAACGCAAAATAGAAAGACAGGTCACTGATTTGCCAGAACCAGACTCGCCAACAATGCCTATGGTTTCTCCTCTATACAAGGTAAAACTAATACCATCAACGGCCTTGGCAATCCCATCTTCTGTTTTAAAATAGGTTTTTAATTCGCGAATTTCTAGAAGTTTTTTGCGCTGTTTTTGCATAGTTATGTTTCCTGATTTTTATCTGGCCCTGTAAGTGCTAAAGGTAAAAGTATTTTCCAATAAACCCAAATAGCCAAAGAACACATTCTATCTGGTTTATCTTTTCTGCTGTAAGTCAATTCCTTGTAAGAAAAAGACTATTTTATTCAAAAAATAAGTACCAAAAAGGAACCTTTTGTCTCTATTTTTAATTATCATAGAGTTAGTATACTTTGTTAGTATTTGAACAAAGAAAGCTTGGTAGAATAATTAAAGCTTCTATCACCTATTTTAATTAATTAGAAAATAAATTACCAGACTATCATGGCGAATAATCGTTTTATGAAATCTTCTAACCCTTTTATTGGCGAAGATCAATTTGCTCAAACCGCTCATAAAGGATCCAGTTTAGGCGTAACACAGAGCAGTGAAGTAATGACCATTCAAGGTACTGTTAATAAAACATTGATTTTAGCAGCGATTTTGGTGGCTTCTGCTCTTTTATCAGCTGCTTTTATTCCTTTTTCAAGAGGTTTGTTTTTAGTGAGTATTTTTGGCGCAATGGGCGTAGCATTTTACACCTACAGCCGACCCAACAATGCACACATTACAGCACCTATTTATGCTGTTTTGGAAGGTATAGCAATGGGAACCGCTACGGCTGTATTTGCAGCGTATGCAGGTGATTCGGGGATTGTTACCAATGCTCTTTTACTAACTGCATTGTGTTTGGTTTCTATGCTTGGAGCGTACAAATTTGGATTGATTAGGGCTACTAAGAAATTCCGTTCTATGATTGTAACGGCCACAGGAGCTATTATGATGATGTATATGGTTTCTATTGGATTGAGTTTCTTTAATGTGACTATACCTTATTTGCATACTGCTTCTCCTTTAGGAATTGGAATCAGCTTATTCATTATTGGTATTGCTGTATTGAATCTAATCTTAGATTTTGATACGATTGAGCGTGGTGCTCAAATGCAAGCCCCCAAAATGATGGAGTGGGTTTCTGCTATGGGATTACTTATTACGCTGGTTTGGATTTACTTTGAAATCCTAAAATTACTAGCGATTCTCAGTGGTAGAGATTAATACTACCAAGAAGCAGTTTGATTTTTTTTAAACGACTTCAATAAACCTGCTAGGATTTTGATCTAGCAGGTTTATTTTTTTAAACAATTTTCATTTTTTTCTGTAATTCATGAACCATTCATTAGAAAAAATACGAGTAGACAAATGGCTTTGGGCAGTACGTATTTTTAAGAGTCGTACCATGGCTACAAATGCTTGCAAGAGCAATAAAGTATTGTTAAATGGAACACCGCTCAAGCCCTCTAGTAGCGTAGAACGTGGTATGATTTTGCATGTTAAGAAAGAAGGATACCACATGCAGTACAAGATTGTTGATTTGCTAGAAAAACGCGTTTCGGCCAAATTAGCGGAGCCTTGTTATGAAAATCTAACACCAGAAGAAGAATTGAATAAATTCAAAGACTGGTATTTGCGCAATAAGTCCGTAACAGAAATACGAAGCAAAGGACTAGGCCGACCAACCAAACGAGACAGACGCGATATTGATAAATTCAAAGATCGGTAAAAGATTTTGTTTTTGGGTTGGTTTTTGTAGTTTTTGATGAAACAGCACCCCCTCAACATTCCAAGAATATTGTTAGTAATCTTCTTCACTTCGCATTTTTTGTTTTTCTTAGCCAAACGCATTAGACCCATTAACTTTTATGTTCTGTGAAGTAGTGTAATTTATTAATTGGAAGTTGTTTGGTTAAATCATATTCAAATAACTCATTTAAAGGGATTTATGATGAAACAACTGCTTTCTCTAGTTATCTTTTTAGTTGGTTTGCCACTTGCAGCTTGGGCAACTCACAACCGTTCGGGCGAAATGACTTACCGCCAAATTGGTCCTAACGAAATTGAATTGACCATTACCACTTATACCAAAATCAGTCCACCAAGTGACCAAGCAGATAGAAGTGAATTGACTGTAGAATGGGGCGATGGCACTCCTGCACAGCAATTATCTCGAATTAGTGCCACATTGGTATTTAATGACATTCAGGAAAATATCTATAAGGGTACCCACTCTTATCCTGGAGCGACCACCACCACTCCTTATGTGGTTTCTATGCAGGATCCTAATAGAAATGATAGAATTCTCAATGTCAATAATGGTAATTCTATAGGAGTAGCATTTTATTTACAAACAGAGGTGTTTATTTTCAATGCAGCTTTTTTTGGATACAATAGTTCGCCAATCTTATTAGAAAAACCTGTCGATTTTGGAGTGGTCGACCAAGTGTTTCAACATACGCCCAATGGATTTGATCCAGATGGAGATAGTGTGGCTTATGAGCTGATTACTCCAATGCAAGATAGAAACAATAATGTGCCAGGTTATGTGCCAGTCTCTGATGTTCCTATTGATCCTAACAATGAGTATTTCTTTAACGATACAACAGGTTTGTTTACTTGGAATAGCCCCAAGAGAGCAGGTGAGTACAATATTGCCATTTTGGTCAAATCTTATAGAAATGGCCAATACTTGGGAGGAATTATCCGAGATATTCAAATCAAAATAGAAAATGCAACCAACCGACCACCACAACTACAAGTGATAGAAGAATTGTGTGTGGAAGCAGGAGCGTTGATTGAGTTTGATGTAGAAGCATGGGACGAGGATGTGCCATTGCAATTGGTTACTGTAACCGCTACAGGTGGCCCTCTTTCCAATACCATTGTTTCACCAGCTACTTTTAGTACTGTCTCTGGCACTGCGCCTCCAGGCTTTCCGTTGCGTAGTACCTTCCGTTGGCAAACCGTTTGTGAGCATGTGCAGCCTCAGGCTTGGCAATTGGTATTCAAAGCCAAAGACAATTATATACAAAATGGTGTCAATGCTTCTTTGGCTACGTTCAAAGTGGTTCGAATCAATATTGTTGCACCCGCTCCTCAAAACCTCCAAGCTTCAGTAACTGGCAATACCACTACGTTGACATGGGATGCGCCTTATCCTTGCGAAAATTCCGTCAATTTCTTTGGCTTTTCGGTTTGGAGAAAATTAGGCTGTGACAACTTTACGCCTGATAGTTGCCAAGTGGGGTTAGCAGGACAGGGCTATACACAAATTAGCACCAATTACGTCACTACTCCTTCGGGCGGTAGTTATACCTTTGTTGACAATGGTATACAAGCAGGAACCTCATACAGCTATAGAATATTGGGAGAATATGGAAGCCCTATTTACCTCAATGGCAATATTGTTAACTATTCTAATTTTATTAGCAGTCGTACCTCCGAAGAGGTTTGTATTGAAACACAAGAAGATCTACCTACTATTATCAATGTAGATGTAACAGAAACTAGTCCCACAACTGGAGAAATCTTTGTTCGTTGGACCAAGCCACAAGCTAGTAAACTAGATACAAGCTTTAATAGTCCTCCTTATCGCTATGAATTGTACGAGTCAGTAGGGCAAACAGGTGCCAACTTTGGCCCTACACCTATTTATCAATCTCCATTGTACAATGCCTTTTATCTAGCCAATGATACCAGTTATACTGCTATCAATCTAAACACACAGGGAGAATCGTACAGCTACAAAGTGTTATTTTATGCTAATAATGATACGTTGGGAGAAACCAAGACGGCTTCATCTATTTATCTATCGGTTGCCTCTAGTGATCAACAAAATGTGTTGACTTGGACAGAGAATGTGCCTTGGCAGAATACAGAATATGAGGTTTATGAAGAAGTGCCTACTGGAAGTGGTAGTTTTAATTTACTAACAGTAGTAACCAATCCTACTTACACACATACAGGACTGACCAATGGGGAAGCGTACTGTTACCGAATTCGCAGTTTAGGTTCTTACAATACTGCTTATACGCCCGATACGTTGTTTAATCGTTCTCAGGTTGCTTGTGGAACGCCATTAGATACCATTGCGCCTTGTCCGCCTGATGCCTCGGCTATTATTGCTATTTCTAGTTGTGATGTGATTCAGGATGATGCCAACAATCCAGAGCGTTTGCCCTGTCAAGGAACCATTACTGATCCTGACTTTCTATACAATGAGATTACTTGGTCTAATAACTTAGATAGCTGTTCCAATGACGTAGCCAGATTCCGTGTTTACTTTGCGCCTTTCTGCGATGGCAATTATACCTTGGTTTACGAATCACAAGGATTGCAAGACACCTCATTTACACATGTGCCTTCACCTACCAATTTGGCGGGCTGTTATTATATCACCTCTGTAGATTCCGTACAAGTTAATGGGGGAGGCAATGAAAGTAGTCCAAGCAATCCAATTAGAACAGATAATTGTCCTTTTTACGATTTGCCCAATACCTTTACTCCCAATAATGATGGTGCCAACGATTTGTTTACACCTTGCTTAATTTACCGTTACATCAATAGAGTTGAGTTTACCGTAACCAATCGTTGGGGACAAGTGGTATTCCAAACCAATGATCCTGCTATCAATTGGGACGGACGCGATCAGAATACAGGACAAGAATTGCCTGAAGGTGTTTATTTCTATACTTGTAATGTAGAACAAAAATGTTTGTCTTGTGAGGCATTAAAGCCCTTAACAGGATTTATACACTTAATCAGGGCATCAAAATAAGCTCTTGCATTTACCAAAAAGCCATTTTCGATTGTCAAACCGATTGTAAATGGCTTTTTTTATTTTTTAGAATATTTTTTGCTGCTATTGGGGAGTGTTAACAAATGAATTACACCTTTCGGAAAAATGGTTTTTCCTAAAAAAAATTGTACTTTTACAATAACGGTTATCCCGAATAGAATTTATGAAAAGCTACGACCAAATTAAACGATTTATTCCATTAAGCTATTTTGAGTCCCCAATTCGTTGCATTTTGTTATGATAAATTCCCTTATGATGAAACTGCTCTTCTTTTTATTCCTGAATATATGCACGGCAACTCTTATTGCTCAGGAAGTGCGTAAAGAATCTTATGAAAATGGCAATATTAAGGCAGAAGGTGCTTACAACTCTTCAAAAATAAAAACAGGCCATTGGAAATATTATTATCCCAATGGTAAGTTGGAAGCAGAAGGTGCTTATGCTGGTCAGAAAGCCAATGCACGTCCAGTATTAGTTAGAAAAGGGCGCAATTCGGCTGTAAATGATGAAGGCGTAGTACGTAAAGGCAAATGGACCTTTTACTATACTAATGGACAGCCCAAAGCCAGTATTACGTACAACGACGGCTGCCCAGAGGGTTCCCTTACCAAATGGTACAAGACGGGAGAAAAAATGGAACAAAGCAGCTATAAAGGTTGTGGAGCAGCTACTGCCAAAAAAATATGGGACAAAGAGGGTTGGCTCAAACAAGAAACCATCAACGAAGGCAATGAGCGGAGTGTACAAATAGAATGGTACAAAAATGGCCAAAAAAAAGCTGCAATTCCCTATAAAAGAGGCAAGCAATATGGACGTGTAAAACGCTGGTATGAAAGCGGACAACGCGAAGAGGAGGTTATGATGAAAAATACGCGTGTACATGGCTCTTATCGCTCTTGGTATCCCAATGGTAAAAAACAACGGGAGTTCTTTTCTATTAATAATGTGATGAGCGGAGAATATAGAGAGTGGAACGACAAAGGGCAACTAGTATGGGAAATTAGAGAGCTGACCGATGAGAAAAAGATACTTGTCATTAGTTATTGGCCTGATGGCACGGTCAAAATGAAAGGAAAATCCAATATGCCTACTTCTCTTAGTATTCACGAGTGGTCTCAAACACGCGATGGTTACTGGACGTATTGGTACCAACAGAAGGTTACGCGTTCTGAAAAATACAACAATGGCCAGTTGTTGACAGTAGAAATGCCCTAATAGAACACCCAATTATATATAAATCCTTAGTAATGCAGCAATCAGAGTTTGATAGAGAACAGCGTTGGCGTTTGGTCTTGGGGCAAGAATCAGAAAGCCCAGCAGATGCAACAACGGTAGATTTATCAGCAGAAGGCATGGAAATGGATGCAGCATTAGCTGCTTTGTATGAAGAAGGCAATTCCAAAGGAGGATTGGGGAGTTCTGCCCCTAAGGTAAATCGTTGGCTAGGCGATATCCGCAAGTATTTCAAAACACCCATTGTGCAAGCTATGCAGCGTGATGCCCTTGACAATTTGGGCTTGAAACAAATGCTTTTGGAACCTGAGTTACTAGAGAGTGTCGAAGCAGATGTGCACTTAGTAGGCACACTACTCTCTCTCAATAGTGTCATCCCTGAAAAAACAAAGGAAACTGCCCGATTGGTTGTGCGCAAAGTGGTAGACCAATTGACCAAAAAACTGGAATATCCACTCTTACAAGCCATCAAAGGGGCATTGAGCCAATCTGTGCGAAACCGCCGACCCAAATTGAGAGAAATCAATTGGCATCAAACCATTCGCGTCAATCTCAAGCATTATCAAAAAGACTACAAAAGCATCATTCCACACCAATTGATTGGTTATGGACGCAAAGGCCAAGCCTTGAAGGAAATTATTTTGTGTGTGGATCAGAGTGGCTCTATGGCCAGCTCTGTGGTTTATTCTAGTATTTTTGCGGCTGTTTTGGCTTCCCTTCCTGCCTTAAAGACACATTTGGTCGTGTTTGATACGGCTGTTGCAGATTTGACAAAGGATTTAAATGATCCTGTTGATTTACTATTTGGCACCCAACTAGGGGGCGGAACAGATATTCACAAAGCTTTGCACTATGTAGATGGTTTAGTTCATGCTCCTGAAAATACCATTTTGGTTTTAATTTCTGATTTGTATGAAGGCGGCTCTAATGAATCCTTGTTTCAAAAGGCCAAACAACTGCAACAAAAAGGCGTGCAATTTATTACACTACTGGCGTTGAATGATGAAGGTACTCCAGCCTATGACAAAACCGTAGCGGCTTACTTTAATAGCCTAAGTATTCCTGTTTTTGCTTGTAATCCCGATCAATTTCCTGATTTAATGGCCACTGCCCTCAAAAATGAAGATATCAAGCAGTGGATGTCAAGGGAAGCTATTGTCGCTCGTTAATAGGTTTTGGTCATGCGTTCAGGAATTGTAATAATGTAGTCTGCTTTGCCGCGATGCTCTTGCCCCAATTTGTCCACCTGATCTTGTTCTACACTGGTAATGACTAAAATGTTGAGATTGGGATTCATTTGACGAAGATACCAAACAATGCCTTCTTTATTATCAGAATGAAAACTACCATTAAAATGTAAGAACAATTCTCCTGGATTCCAATTGCCATAAATAAAATGCGCCATAGTAGCATCCTTAATCATTTGTGCTTGAGGGAAATACTTTGCACTAGCGCTACTTCCGTGTGCCGCGCCCATCTCCAACATATTCTTATAACAATTTATATCGTAATCCTCTTGAATAGGTAAGGGAGCAATAAAAACTTTGGAGTATTGTGGCAGATTATTCAGACTTTGCAGCCCATTGCTAAAGACAGTAGCAGCATAACGACGTGGAATATTAGTGGCTACAAAGCTCAAGTTGTTCTCCCTAGCAAATGATACCAATGGTTTGTAATCTGTATCATAATTAGGCCACAGGCGTGCTTCTTTCTCAAAATTTTTCTCTGATATAAAGCCTAAAAAATATTCATTGACCAATAACTGGTTGTCTGATTCCAGCATTTCGGCTCCCAACACTAAGTTTTGGTCTTCTGTTGTGTACAAATCTCTAGCTATTTCCAATTCTAGCCAATGACATATTGGGTTGTTGTGCAATTCTCCAAAAAAAACAATATCTGCAGTTTCAAGCTCTTTGAGCATCTTGCTATAAGCTACTTCTTTTCCTTTTTGATTAAAAATGTTATAAGCTTGTGGTTGTGCTAAAAGAGTTGTTGAATAACAAAATAGAATTATAATAGAATAAAAAAATGAATACATATAAATAAGAGTTGTGGTGAATAGATGTATAAAACAACTAAATAATTAAGGGTAAACCAATATAAGTAATCCTTCAAAATAACGTATAAAAGTTGTTTGAAATATCTGCAAATGTAAGCGTTTTTACTTTAATAAAACTTAATTATTTTACAAAAAATCTCTGTCATTTTTATTTATTTT
The DNA here is from genome assembly GCA_045105775.1 of Aureispira sp. Classification (GTDB taxonomy): domain Bacteria; phylum Bacteroidota; class Bacteroidia; order Chitinophagales; family Saprospiraceae; genus Aureispira. Next base: position 9,358 of record JBGCDW010000169.1, on the reverse strand, counting down.
AGGTTTTATTTTGATAATAATATCCATTTTTACAAAACAAAAAGAAAAATTGTCCCAGAAGACCCAGAAGAGCCTTTTTATTACTCCTTCAGCATTTTTTGTCTTGTACTTTAAATGCAGCTATAACAACAATTATTGTAGTATAGTTTTAGAAGCAGAAAGATCATTTTTTTTATGGTTAGATCACGACTTTTAACAGCACTTATTTGCTGATTTTAAAGCACATTTTGGGCAAAAAAAAGCACATTCACTAAGTGTTGTATAAAAAATATATAAAGCATTGTTTTTGAGTTATTTAAAACCTTTTCTTGTGCTTGTTTTATTAGGATAAATCCCGTTTTTTTTATACCTTTGTTCGGTTGCGAGTCAACTCAAAAAAAAACTGTTCTAGATATTAGGAAAAATAAAAGAAAAAGTATGGATTCAACCCAAAAAATAATCCCAATTAATATTGAGGATGAAATGAAATCGGCTTACATAGATTACTCTATGTCCGTAATTGTTTCCAGAGCATTGCCCGATGTTAGAGATGGACTCAAACCCGTGCATCGTCGTGTGCTTTATGGTATGTCTCAATTAGGATTAACCGCTTCTAAAAGTCACAAAAAATCCGCGCGTATTGTAGGAGAGGTTTTGGGAAAATATCACCCACATGGTGATTCATCTGTTTATGATACCATGGTACGCATGGCACAACCTTGGTCCTTGCGTTACCCTTTGGTAGATGGCCAAGGAAACTTTGGTTCTATTGATGGCGATAGCCCTGCCGCTATGCGTTACACCGAAGCACGCCTAGAACGTGTTAGTAATGAAATACTAGCTGATTTAGGAAAAGAAACCGTTGATTTTCAATTCAACTTTGACGATACGCTCAAAGAGCCAACGGTACTTCCTACCAAACTGCCCAACCTCTTGGTAAACGGTGCCTCTGGAATTGCGGTAGGTATGGCTACTAATATGCTTCCACACAATCTAACGGAAGTTATTAATGGCATCCTAGCTTATATTGAAGATCACGATATTACTATTGATGGCTTGATGGAACACATCAAAGCCCCCGATTTTCCAACAGGAGGTACTATTTATGGTACAGAGGGGGTACGCCAAGCTATGGCTACAGGACGTGGTCGTGTGGTTGTACGTGCCAAGTCAGAAATTGAAGTCACTAAAACAGGGAAAGAACGCATTATTATTACAGAAATTCCCTACCAAGTCAATAAGGCCAACTTAATTGTAAAGATTGCCGATTTGGTGAACTCCAAAAAAGTAGAGGGTATTTCTGATTTGCGAGATGAATCTGACCGTCGTGGTATGCGCATCGTCATCGAAATCAAACGCGATGTAAGCCCGAATGTCGTTTTGAGTAAATTGTTCAAATATAGTCCGCTACAGTCTTCTTATGGTGTAAACAATATTTGTTTGGTTGACGGTCGGCCCGAATTGCTCAACGTTAAAGACATCATCAGCGAATTTGTAAAATTTCGTTTGGAGGTAATTTTGCGTAGAGCGCAATTTGATGAAAAGAAAGCTAAAAAACGCGCGCATATTTTGCAGGGTTTGTTGGCTGCCTTGGATCGTTTGGATGAAGTGATTGCATTGATCCGCGCTTCCAAAAACGGAGAAGAGGCCAAAGTTGGCTTAATGGCCTTCGATTTTAGCCCCAAAGGAGATGCACTAAACGACTTCTTAGGCGAGTTCCCATTAAATGGCAATCGTTTGTCTGAAGAGCAGGCCAAAGCCATCTTAGATATGCGCTTACAGCGTCTTACTGGTTTGGAACGCGACAAATTATTGGATGAGCACAAAGGTTTGATGGTCTTGTTGGAAGATTTGGCCGATATCATTGGGCGTGTAGAGCGTCGTTATGAGATTACCAAAGAAGAACTCATAGAGCTGAACGATAAATTTGGCGATGAGCGCAGAACAGATATTACCTTTGCCGAAGGTGAAATTAGTATCGAGGATATGATTGAAAACGAGCAAGTAGTGGTTACTATTTCTCACCTTGGTTATATCAAACGCACTCCTGTTAGTGAATATCGCACCCAAACCCGTGGTGGAGTTGGAGCAAGTGCCGCCAAAACAAGAGACAAGGATTTTGTAGAGCATATTTTTGTGACCAATACACACAATTATTTACTCCTCTTTACCGCTCGTGGTCGCTGCCACTGGCTGAGAGTATATGAAGTCCCCAAAGGGGCCAAGGCTTCGAAGGGACGTGCTATACAAAATCTATTGCAACTGCAAGCAAATGATGCTATTAAGGCGTATATTCCAATTGAGAATTTGAAGGACGAAGTATTCCTAAAGTCTCACAACTTGATTTTTGCTACCAAGCGGGGTATTGTCAAGAAAACAGATGTTACAGCTTACTCTCGCCCTCGTACCAATGGGGTGAATGCGCTTAATATTCGCGAAGACGATGAATTACTAGAAGTGAAATTAACCGATGGTACCAATCATATTTTGTTGGCAACACGCGAAGGTAAAGCCATTCGTTTTAGTGAGCAAGATGTGCGCGAAATGGGTCGTACAGCAACTGGTGTGCGGGGTATTAAATTGGGCACTAATCCTGATAATGTAGTGGTTGGGATGATTTGTGTAGAAGAAAATGATACCAAAAAAGTGTTAACGATTGCCGAAAATGGCATTGGCAAACAAACAGAACTGGAAGAGTACTCGCCTCAAAATCGTGGGGGTATGGGCGTAAAAACCATGAAGGTTACCCCAAAAACAGGACAGCTTGTTGCCATCAAAGCCACCACAGAAAATGATGATTTAGTGATCATCAATCGCTCTGGCTTGACCATTCGCCTAGCTGTAAAAAATGTACCGACTACTGGACGTGCTACTCAAGGGGTGAAGTTGATTTCTTTGCGTAAGAATGATGCCATTGCCGATGTTGGATTGATTGTAGATGGACAATTGGAAGAAGAGGAAGACGAAGATGTTACTACAGAAGGAACCGTAACCGATGCTACTGCCACGGATGCAGCTGAGGAGCATACCACAGACGAAGAAGAATAGAGGGTTATCCCCAATTCATAATCAAGCAGCTTTTTCTAAGGAAAGGGCTGCTTTTTTTTTATAAAGAGCTATAGAGGTGTCGCTCCTCTGGAGCTATAAAGGTGTCGCTCCTCTGGAGCTATAAAGGTGTCGCTCCTCTGGAGCTTTGAAGGTGTCGCTCCTCTGGAGCTATAAAGGTGTCGCTCCTCTGGAGCTTTGAAGGTGTCGCTCCTCTGGAGCTTTGAAGGTGTCGCTCCTACGGAGCTTTTATCTGGCTCTAGCTCGAAATTCTAAAGAACACATTCGACAAAAAAACGTACAACAGACAAAAATGGCAAGGTATTTTCCTTATTTTTGCACAACAGGCAATTTTTTTGCCTGCAAAAACGCGAATTTATTAGAAAACAATTGAAAGTGGTGAGCGTGCTGCCCTCCATTTTATTTCAAGTAAAAAGAACAAAAGAGCAAGATGAGAAAGATTTTTTTAGGTTTTTTAGCTTTAGCTAGTGCGGCGACGATTCAAGCGCAAAACCCCAAGACTGCTGTAACCAATGCGTCTATGAACCTACAGCTTTATGATACTGATCCCACAAAGTCCAAAGAGTTGGAAGCAGCCAGAACAGACATTGATTATGCTGCAGGCCACGAAAAAACGATGAATGATCCTAAGGTTTGGCGTTACAGAGGCAAAATTTACAATCGCGTAGCTTTTAACAATGAATTGAAAAGCAAAAACAAAGATGCTGGTGTGAAAGCGTTAGAATCGTTTGACAAAGCTTGGGATTTGGAAGCCGCTAAATTAAAAGAAAAAGGAAAAGATATTAGCAAAATTCCTGCTAAACCAGAATTCCAAAATGGTTACGAGGCTGCTGCACGTGCCTTGTACAATGGGGGAGCAGATGCTTATAATGCAGAGGATTATGAATTGGCTTACAAATCTTTTATGGGTATTTTGGGCATACAGCCTAAGATAAAAGAAGGATTGGCCAAGAAGCCTGTTAAGTTGGTAACAGCTACCAAAATTGATATGGAGCAAGAATCGGCTCGCTTGGGCGGAATGGCGGCTGTGCAATTGGGCAACCCCGAAGAAGCAGAGCGTTTGTTGATGCCTCTATTGGATGCCAAACAAATCAATGAGCAATTTGTGCCTACTACCTACAGTATGCTGGCTATGGCTTGGCAAAAAGCAGGCAATATGAACAAAGCCAAAGAGATTTTGGGCAAAGCGCGCAAATTGTATCCTGCCAACCAAAGTTTGTTGATCTCTGAAATTAATATTGCTTTATCAGAAGGCCGTTTGCAAGAGCTTGAGAGCAAACTAAAACAAGCAGTAGAGGCGGACAAAGAAAATGTAGAATTGCACTTTGTATTGGGCAATGTATACGATGGTTTCTTTAGAGAAAAATTGGAAGGTGGCGAAAATGAAGTCGCCAAAGATTTCTTTGATAAAGCCGTTAATTGGTACACCAAAGGCACTGAAATTGATGCCAAACACTTCAATTCTCTATACAGCTTGGGTGCCCTGCACGTCAATTATTCTAACTCCTATGCCAAGGCGATGAATGAGATTACCAATATGAAAGATCCTAAGTACAAGGAGCTAGAAACAGCATACAATGAATTGCTAGACAAAGGTTTGGTGCATTTATTGGCGGCTGAAAAAATTAAAAGCGATGATGTAGGCGTGGCCATTGCCCTTAAGGAGGTGTATAGCCGTAAGAATGATGAGAACAACTACATGAAATACAAAACTAAAGTGGAGCGTTTGCAAGCGAAATAATCCTTGTGATTATCCTATAGATCATGATGAGCCATCCTGTTAATTGGGATGGCTCATTTTTTTTGGCTTTTTTTGTTGGGGGAGGTGTGGAGACGCGAGGTTTCGCGTCTGTACGTATTGCTGGGGGAGGTGCGAGGTTTCGCGTTTGTTTTTTGCTGGGGAGACGCGAGGTTTCGCGTCTGTACGCATTGCTGGGGGAGGTGCGAGGTTTCGCATTTATTTTTTGCTGGGGAGACGCGAGGTTTCGCGTCTGTACGCATTGCTGGGGGATATTTAGGTGTCAGTATCATTTTTTATCCATTCCTTTTGTAGCTTGCTGGCAAAAGTATCGTAAGGGTATTCATCTAGCCATTCTTGAAGATAGGGTTTAATGAATGGGTTGTCTTTGGTTTGGGTTAGCCATAAAATCAGCAAGTACTTGGTATTTTTATTCTTGGCATATCTGGCAAGCCATTGTTGAAGATAGGGTTTTAAATTATCTTTGTCGTAGTTGGCTTTTTTTAGATAAGCTTGGTAGACAAAAGAACTAGAGTAGAGGGCGGCATTTTTTTCTAAATATTTATAGACATAAGAACGTACTACAGCAACTTTGCCCCCTTGTTCTAACCATGCTTTAAATACAAAACTTGCCTCTTTATCGGCGGCATTCACTTGTAGATAACGTTCTACATGCGCCTTTATCCATTCCTTGTCGCCACCTTGTTCTAACCATGCTTTAAATACAAATTGAGCCTCTTTATCGGCGGCATTCGCTTGTAGATAACGTTCTACATGCGCCTTTATCCATTCCGTTTCGCCCCCTTGATCTAACCATGCTTTAAATACAAATGGAGCCTCTTTATCGGCGGCATTCGCTTGTAGATAACGTTCTACATGCGCCTTTATCCATTCCTTGTCGCCACCTTGTTCTAACCACACCCTAAATGTATAATTCCCACTTACAGGGTTTTGATTCTTAATAAATTGCTCCAAATACGATTGGATGAATTCATTGTGTCCATATTTTTTGAGGTAGGTAGAAAGGATTCGGTCGGCAAGGAAGGGGCTGTCTACAAAGCTTTGGTTGGCGTTGATCCAGTTTTGGACGAGTTGTTGTAGGCGAGGGGGCGTGTTTTTTTGGTTTTCTTCTTTGGAAAAGAAATTGAGGGCAAAGGCCAAGGGAAGCCCAAAGTTGTTGGACAGCACAAAATCAGCAAAGAAGCTTTCTCTTTGAACAATCAAGTCGAATTTTTGCTCTTCGGATAGCAAGGCAGATTTGATGAGGTGGTAGGTATTGAAGTCGGGGTATTTGTTCTTTTTTAGAGTTCGGATAAAGAAATTAAAAAAGAAATCGGATTGAAATAAATCTTCATCCAAAATACGCTCATAGGATCGGACCCAATTTTTTAGGCCATTGTGTTGGTAGGCAAATTTAAAACTCTGTCTTACGCCTTGTAGTAAGTCCTTTCCATCCAAGAAGTATACAAGCAAGGTATCTTTGATCGTATCGTGAATAGTATCCAATCGATCTCTAGCCATTTGCAACCAACCATCAGTAATGAGTTTTTGATGGAGTATAGACTCATCTAAACAATCTTCTGCTGCTTCGCCAGAAACGGGAAGGAGCAAGAGTTGTTGGATTATTTCGTCAAGGTATTCGTCAAATTTAGTACCTGTAGGTAAATGATTTTCAAGTGTTAGTTTTAATCGACGTATAAGCCACGCTTCAAAAGTAATATCTCCCTGTAGATTTAAGTTGTCTTTTTTGGTATCAAATAAATATCGCAGAAATACAGCAAAAGAAGAACGCAGCTTAAAAATAGATTTGGTTATTATTTTTTTTCGGAAGGGGTTCGTTATCTGGTTGATAACAAAATTTTGATAAGCAGTTTCTCCTGTTTCTTCTGTAGTGAAATTGATAATTGGGAAAAATTTTGCAGCGGTGTCTAAGGAGGATTTAAGACTCCTAGAAAAAGACTTTCTGCAATTGCCTAGTACTCTAATGTTACCACCCTTGTGATATTGTGCAAGCTGCTTAACGATTGTATCAAAACTTTCGCTTTCTTCGATATAGTCAAAAACTAACAGATGTTTTTCCTCTTTTAGGTCGTCTTCTCCCAAACGAACGAAAAAACTATCAACATATGCAGCGCCAAAATCAATCACCCAAGTTTTCCAGCCAGCTTTGTGAGCCAATAATCCCACTTCATACATTGTTCTAGTCTTACCAATTCCACCACGCCCCATTATAATACTTCCTAGTTTATTTTCGTTATAGAGTATTTCTAGTATATCTTCTTCTGTGATTAAGCCTTTGGTTTCTTCAGGGTGATCTTTTTTGTAGCTTGTTCGGTCGCGATAGGGGAAAATATCAGCGTTGAGGTAATCTTGATATGATCGTTGATCTTTATTTTTGCCTTTGGTTTCTGAGAAAAAATAAGGAATGGAACGTACATTTTTTTTCTCGCCATAATTATTAACATCACCAATATGTATAGATTCTCCATGGAGAGGGCTATTCTGCACTACATTCTTGGAGTTGTTAACAGAATTTTCTTCAGACATATCAATGATTGATTTTATTGGTAATGGTTGTTGTATCTATATACTTATATTCTGATTAAAAAACAAGGAATGTGAATAGAAAGAAGCAGATCAACCAGGTATTTTATCCTGAGTGTTGCAAATAATAAGATAAGGGATACTGGGTAGCTACGGTATTTTAATTGGAGTCCCTGAACCATGGCGGCATATTTTAAAACCAATTATTCCATTAAACTAACTGGGAGCAGTCTCCAGAGGGGAGAATCATTAGCACTATATATGAATAGAAGCAAGAGTGGGTAAATTTGCAAAACTTCTATTTAACATAAGATAAGTTATAGGCAAAAATGCGCTAACTTGTTTTAATTAAACTTATATAGAAATGTTTTATAATTATTTTAATGGTGTTTCAGAATTTAATTTTTCATGTTGCAGTTGTTACAGGATTCTTTTTCAGATAGCCCAGCGCGCAAAAACCCCGTTAAGTGTAACGGGGTTTCACATCACGAAACAATCTACAAACATAATCATGTTATGGTTGTAGATTGGTTAACCGTCCATTATCATATTTCTGATTTGTCTTTGCTTTCTGGTTTTGTAGGTGGTAAACTTAATATTGGGAATATATGTTTATTACTTCAAGATTTTCAAACAAGACATTTCAAAAGTATTTGCCGCGTTTCAGTTGGTGGCGTTGATTTGGGTATTTTGTCTTTCACTCCTTCTTCTGCTGTAAGCTATAGTGAGAACTCTTGTTCTCTCAAGATTACTAATAGTAGGTTTTATGATAATACTTGGTTTGGTATGGTACAGGAGCTTGAAAAATCTTTGGGTTTTGTCTTTAGGAATATTACAAGACTTGACATTGCTTTAGACACTACATGCACCAACTTACTAAATTTGGTTGATCGTTATGCACATTCATCCGACGGAGGTATTACGGAGGATGTAAAGTATTTGGGGCGTTCCAAGTTTGATATGTTTGGTTCTAATATCGACGGTTTGATGACCAAGAATTTTAAAATTGGTGTTCCTCGTTCTAAAGACTCTAAGATATTAAGAACTTTTACCATATATAATAAAACCAGAGAATTAGAGACTAGTAAAAAGGAATATATTACTAATTTTCATCATAATAATGGCCTCGTTTTTTGCGATGTTTTCAGACATGAATTAAGGTTGCAAAGTTCATTTATTAGGAAGATAAATAGGTCTCATGTCTGCCTTGATACTGGGGAGCTTCTAGGCTCTCAAAGGATTACTTTGTCTGACATTAATAGTCCTGTTTTTCTCAATTCATTGTATAAATATTCTTTAAATAGATTTGTTGACTTTACTACTCATACAGGTGTTAAGAATATTACCGCTCGGCCTCGTTTAGAATTGTTCTCATTTGATTTTTTGCCTTGTGATTCTATATATTTTGAGCGTGTCAAGCCTGCTAATTCTTCCAGTTCTCAAACTGCTAAATGTACTGTTAGGTTTCTATTGAATGAGTTGTTCACTTCCCCCGTGAATGACAATGGAGACCTTGAAATATCGTCAGTTACTGGAGCTATCATTGACATAGTTTCAAGGTACAATTTGTCATCTTGGTTTAATAAGAAATTTGTAAGGTGGACTTTTGAGATAGATTGTCACGTTGATTTTTATAGGTGTTATAAGGGGCATTGTTACAATGTATTCAAGGCTTTCTATAATAAGTTTGCTAAAGATAAACCTAATGTTTATGCAATATAACCCAAAAACATATAAATTTTTAATGGCTTGCGTTTTGGTCTGCTTGCTTTTACAATTCGCTGCTGTCTTTATTATAATTTTAATGATATTATCTATAATTTACGATATATCAATATTTCTTATAAATTTCAAAAAACATTTGACTCATGCCAGAATTAGAAGTAAAATCTTATCCAAAGTCTCAATTTGCTTCCTTGTTGGATTGCTCACTCTCTACCCTTCTACGGCGTGTAGAATTAGCAATGAACAGTCCGAAGGCAAATTTTACTTTCACATTAGAAGAGTACAAGAGAGCACGAGTATTACCCC